>JAQVZT010000017.1 GCA_028708055.1 Methanothrix sp. | reverse complement strand
TCCACGGCGACCTGAAGAGAGCGGGAATGACGCCCGAGGAGTTTGTGGAAAAGAAGCTCTCATTTGCCAGGGGAACACCTCTGGAAAATGGCGACGGGACCTGCTTTGGCAGCCTTGTCTGGTGCTGCAAGATAACCAAGATGTGCTATTTGCGCGACGCTGCAATGGCCAGAATAGGGCTATCGGCAAAGGAGTACATGGAGCTGAAAAAGAAGCTGGCAGAAGAGCTTCTATCCAAATCCACCTCATAATTATGAATTCCGAACTCGTGGCCCAGTGCGCCGTACTGGCTATGCTCTTTGAGCTGTCCTCCAACCCCAAGCCCGGAAATGTAGATCGCGGCCACGATTTCGACGATATCGGCTTTAATGATTTTCTGATCAGCGCAGTATCCGCTTATCCGGTCTTTCGGAAAGCTGCGAACGGAGAAGGAAGCGTGGGCTCGCTTATTCTCGATGGAGTGCAGGCCTGGAAAGGCTGGAATATAAAAAGCAACACTCATTTTGGCTCTCTGGTTCTAATGATTCCCATAGCAATCGCCGCGGGAAGGTCCGGGAAATTGCCCGAAGAGGTTGCAGAGGTCTTGGAAAAGAGCACGGTGGATGACGCCATCGACTTTTATAGCGCATTTGAGAAGGCAAAAGCAAGAGTGGTCGAGGTCGATAGCTTCAGCCTGAATGATGAGAACTGGGCGGGAGCCCTTCGCGAGAGCGGCAAGACTCTGCTCGATCTGATGAGGCTCTCAGCCAATCATGATATTGTGGCTCGCGAATGGGCCACCAATTACGAGCGCTCATTGCTGCTGGCAAAAAGGCTTGAGACGCAAATAAGCAGACTGGGCCAGAATGATGGGATCGTCAGAACCTTCCTGGAGGCGCTGGCAGATGTGCCCGACAGCCTGATCTGCGCAAAATTCGGCGAAGAACTGGCCCGCAAGATATCGGTGCGAGCAGGGGAGGCTCTCCAGGATGAGACCCTTGCCAGGGCTCATGAGCTGGACGAAGACCTTCTGGCGCAGGACATAAATCCAGGATCGACTGCGGACCTGATTGCAGCGTCATTGTTTATCTCCCTTCTGGGAGGTCTGAGGTTTTAGTTTCATGTTTTAATTTGGGGTTTTATAATGCTTTATGGAAACGACGGTTTGGATGAATTGGGAATACTTGAAGGCATAAACGAGGTAATTGCAACCACGGAGGTATCGGGCCGGATCAATGCCGCGCCTCTGGGCATCATAAGAGACGGAGATAGGCTTTATGTGAGGCTCTTTCTCGGATCTCATACCTACGAAAACATCCTTACCAGAGGATGGTTTGTGGCCAATATCAGCCATGACGCCTGGCTCTTCTCTGAGACGGCAATTGAAGATCTCGATCAGGATTATTTCATGCACCGGGAGGATCTGCCCGTGCTGAAGGATGCGGAAGCCTGGGGACTCTTTCAATGCAAGCCATTCGCCTCGGATATCATCATCGCCAATGTGCAGTTGATCAAGGGGGAGGTCTTGCGAAAGGACTTTCGCGCCATCAACCGGGGAGCAAACCTGGTAATTGAGGCGGCTGTGGCTGCGACAAGGTACCTGGCTCTTCGAACGGACTCTTATTTCGATGAGCTGATGAAAATGCAGCGAATAATCAACCGCTGCGGCGGCCCGAGGGAGCAGGAGGCCATGGACCGGCTCATGGATCGGATAGATAAATACACTCATGTAAGATAGCCTATCAGTGATAGCATGCTCGAACGAATGCCATCCGGCTGCCAGAGTCTGGATCTTCTCTTGAGCGGAGGATTTGAGTCCGGCATAATAACCCAGCTTTACGGAGAGTCGGGAACGGGAAAGAGCAACATCGTAATGCAGCTGGCGGTGCAGGCGGTGGCCCGTGGTCTGCGCGTCATATTCATTGACACGGAGGGCTTTTCCGCTGAGCGGTTCAAGCAGATCGCCGGCTCAGGTGCGGAGGAGATTGCCTCTAAGATCATGATCTTTGAGCCCATGAGCCTGGAGCAGCAGGCGGTAGCCATTCGCGAGTCATCCAAGATCGCGGGCAGGGACCTGGGTCTGGTGATTTTGGACTCGGCTACATCTCTTTACCGGGTGCTCTTGGAAGCTGATGATAACCGTGCCGTTCGCCGAACTCTCACCGCCCAGCTCTCTGAGCTTCAGGAGATTGCTCGCAAGCACAGGATCCCAGTAGCGATAACCAATCAGGTCTATATGGACATTGAGAGCAACTCGCTTCGGCCCATAGGAGGCAAGGGGCTCGAGCATATATGCAAAGCAATCATCTTCCTTGAGAAGAAAGGCGAAGGCAGACGCTCTGCCCGGCTTATGAAACACCGCTCCTCTCCGGAGGGCGTCACTGCAGATTTCCTTCTCACTGCAAGGGGCGTGGAATGAAAGGAATTGCACAGAGAAATAACCACAGTCGCGGCATTTGCAGCCGAATATTCATATCTATACAATTAACGGGCACAAAATTCGCAATCGACTCATTCACTACCGGCAATTCATGGCTGCAACATTCATAGTCGCATCATCTATGGCAGCATCATTCACAAAGGGTCATTTACAGTCTCATCTTCATGATAATAGCTGCCTCACCGTCGCTGTAGTAGGCAGGAATTATGCCCAACATGCGAAATCCCAGCATTGAATAGAGCGATTGGGCCTTTTTGTTGCTCACCCGCACCTCCAGGGTGGCGCTCAGCGCTCCCATCTGCCGGAAGGCGTTCAAAACCTCAAGCATAAGCCGCATGCCGATGCTGCGGCTCTGAAAGGCAGGCTTTACCGCCAGCCAGAAGACCCTGCCCTCGAATGGAGTATGCTTGAATCCCAGTACAAATCCGGCCACCGTCCCGCCGACCTCTGCCACAAAGGAGCTGCCGCCGTGGTATTCGCAAAATGCCTGGAAGATTGCAGGGTCGTATCCGCCGAAGACCTCTCGATCGATCTCCAGGGCTGCCTCCAGGTCGCAGGGAAGAAATCTCCTGACCAAAACGGGGCTGTTGAATAAAGCCGAATCTATTCCGTCCATCAGCTTGCCTCGAATCTGCTCCTCTGGCCACATTGATTTAAAGGCATGAAGCTATGAGCGGAAATAGTTTATCGGACGATGACTAACAGAATGGATATAGCAATTTAACAACTGCCGGCGAAAAAAAGGAAGGCCAATGAGTAAGATTCAGCTGAGGACAGCTCTTATTGCTATTGCTCTATTATTGATCTGGTGGCAGGCTAGCGACTGGTATCAGGATCAGCTGATAGCAGAGGAGCGGGGCCACATTGCCGTGCATTTGGATTCGCAGGGAAATTCTCTGGAGATTGCCATCTCTCAGCGCCTGGAACTGCTCGAAAGCATGGATGCCTTTGTTCAGACGGAGATCGGGTCGTCCAATCCCAATTTTGGGGAAGAAGTCAACAATTATTTGGCTCAAATATATTTGGATGCTATAGGAATCGATAATCTTGCCATAGCACCTGAAGGAATATTCCGTTATGTCTATCCGAAAAGCGAATCAGAATCCATGATCGGCAAGAGTCTCTTTCTGAACATCTCTCCCGCCTTCAGAGAAGACCTGCAAAAAGCCATTGATACTCGCAGTCTGGTCATTACCAATCCTCACGAGATGAAGAAGGGCGGCCTGGGCATGGTGGCCAGGAAAGCCATCTACGAGAATGGGAAGCTCTGGGGAATAATTTCCATAACAATTGATGTCCCGACTATGCTGCAAGCATCCGGATTGGACAACGCAACTGGCAGTCTGGATTTTGCACTTCGAGATGACAGTGGTCATGTATTTTACGGCGAAAATAGTGTATTTCAGTCTCTTCCGGTGATCCATAGAATTGAGCTTTCCGATGGCTACTGGGAGCTGGCGGGAATGCCTGCCGGGGGATGGACGCAGTCCGTTCAGGTGCCGCTGAGAATAGGCCAGATGGCCGGCCTTTTGATTCTGGGATTATTGACCGGCCTGTATTACCTTGTGGCCAGCAGACAGGATTTTCTGAACAGGATGGTGCTCGAAAAGACCGCCGATCTGAACAATGAGCTCTTGGAGCGGAAAAAGGCGGAAGGTGCCCTGCATGAAAGAGACAGGCATCTAAAAGCCATCTTTGAAGCCGCCAAGAATGTCTCCTTTATCATTGCCAGTGCAAAGAGCAGGGAGCCGGTAATCCTGGAGTTTTCTCCTGGTGCAGAAAAGTGCTTTGGCTACAGCCGCGAAGAGGTTCTGGGAAAGACGGTCACTATGCTGCTAGTCCCGGAGGATCGCGATAAGCTGGCAGAAGCTGCCAGCCGCATGAGAAAAGAGACGACCCTTTCCGGATACAGGCAGCTTATGAGGCGAGGCGCAGATACCTTTCCTGCGATGTACTCCATCTATCCATTGCTCGACGAGTCCGGTGAGATCTATGCTGCTCTGGGCGTCTGCATAGACATAACCGAGCAGAAGATGATGGAAGATGAGCTGGTCAGGGCCAGAGATGCGGCAGAAGCTTCGGCCAGGGCCAAGTCGGAGTTTACCGCCAGCGTGAGCCATGAGATCCGAACGCCGCTCAATGCCATAATCGGAATGACTGATCTGCTCCTGGAGAGCGATCTTGATCAGGTAGAAAGCGATTATGTGAAGACCATCCGCATCAGCGGCTTATCTCTGCTCAGCATCATCAATGAGATACTGGATTTCTCCAAGATCGATGCCGGTCGAATGGATATTGTACAGCTGCCTTTCGAATTGCAGGAAGTTCTGGAGACCACTCTTGACCAGGTTGCGGCTAAAGCCGCCGAAAAGCGCCTGGAGCTGGCTTACGTCTTGGCGGATGATGTGCCTGGAAAAATGATGGGCGACTCTCTGCGCCTGGGGCAGGTTCTTGCCAATCTGCTCAGCAATGCCGTCAAGTTCACCCAATCTGGAGAGATCACCGTCTCAGCGGCCAGAGACAGAAAAAATGAAGAATTTCATTTCACAGTGACGGATACGGGAATAGGCATCCCGGAGGACCGCATGTCCCGGCTCTTTCTCCCCTTCAGCCAGGTGGATTCGTCACTCTCCCGCAGGTACGACGGAACCGGCCTGGGGCTGGCCATCAGCAGCCGGCTGGTGGAGCTGATGGGCGGCAGAATCTGGGCGGAGAGCAAGCCCGGCGTGGGATCGCAATTTCATTTTACCATACCGGAAAGGTGGGGTGCGGAAGCTGCCAGGACTGACGGGGCAGCTCGGGCCGAGAGTGCCCCTGGGGCCCCAGTCGCTCAGGGCAGTACTGGTGCTCATGATGCTCAACTCTCAGTAGAGTACACCGGACTGAAAGGCAAAAAAGCACTGGTCGCCATGGAAAAGGAAGCGAGCAGGCAGATGCTGTCCAATCATCTTCGCTCTTTTGCAGCCAGTGCGCAGGGGGCTGGCTTGGACCGGGAGGCCTGCCGGCTACTAGATCAAGGCAGGTACGATGTTATCATCATCGATGCCGATATGGCAGAATGGCCAATGCTCGCGGAACGGATCGGTGGGCAGCAGATGCAACAATCAATGCCTGTGATAGAGATCGGCTTTTTAGGAGAGAAGGCGACCTTGCCTGCCAACAGGAGCCGGATCTTCCTGGCCAAACCGGTCAGAAAAGCGCAGCTTGCAGGTGCGCTGATGCTCATTTTCGGGGAGAGAAATGAAGCTGCCGAGCCGGAAAGAGAGAAAGCTCTGCCCCCGGCTGCCAACCAGGATCTTCGCATCCTTCTGGCCGAGGACAATCCGATCAACCAAAAGGTTGCTCTGGCTATGCTCAAGCATCTTGGCTACAGGGCAGATGTGGCAGTCAACGGCAAGGATCTGCTAAAATGCCTTGAAAGGAAATCATTTGATGTGATCCTCATGGATATTCAGATGCCTGAGATGGATGGGCTTCAGGCCACGAGATCCATTCGCAGAAGCCTGCCCGCTGCAAAGCAGCCCAGGATCATCGCCATGACCGCCTATACACTGCGGGGAGACCGGGAGCGGTGTCTCGCCGCTGGAATGAATGCCTACATCAGCAAGCCGGTGAAGATGGAGGAGCTGAAGGCGGCTCTGGAAAAGGTGAGGAAAAAGGAGGATTAGGCTGCCCAAAGCAAGCAGCCAATGCGGGTGGGCGGAGTAATTCATAGAGATCAATTCTATCCCCACGTCTTCGACTTTATTTCCCATCTATCTAATTCATCATCCCTTTTTGCGAATTGTTTGTTTGAGTATAAACCTCCTTAATAAATTTGTCCGTATCTACCTAAAGAAAGGGATCTCTTCGCTCTGGTGTCAGTATAGCGTTGTTCCCCTGTCCATGCCCAAGAGCACCGGTCCACCCGAATGCTCCGTCTCCATCATATCCCCACTCGGGCGCACAGACGTGGTCAGGCGCAGGCCCCAGCGCGAGCGTCCACGCTTGAGGGCGGATTTATACCCCTACAGAGACCGCCAGATATCCTACCACCTGCACGGATTGGGCGGCAGCCGGAAGCTTCTCCCGGCTCACAGGGCTTAAGCTCTTCTCTTTTTACTGAACTGTGCCTGCATCAAACTGGAAAGGACCGAACGGAGCAGGGCAGACAGCTCATGAATGGCAAAATGGGAGGCTGCTAGAAGATTTTTCTAGTCGTCCTGACATATTGCCAGCGTCTGCGTCTTAACCATCATCATCTTCTCCTTTCCGGCCAGCAATTCCACCAGCTTCAGGCCGAACTCGAGAGCAGTTCCGGGCGAGCGGCTGGTGACCAGGTTTCCGTCTACCACCACCCTTTTTTCGCTGAAATGGGCGCAGGCTTCAACCTGAGCTTTTCCGGATGGGCTGACAGTGGCTTTCCTGCCCTGCAGAACGCCTGCCTTGATGAGAACCGAGGGAGCGGCGCAGATTGCGGCGATGATCTTTCCAGCCTTGTCCATCTCCCGGATCATGGTGAGGATCCGCTCGTCATTTCCCAGGTTGACAAATCCGGGCGCTCCTCCAGGCAGGACCAGGCCGTCAAAGTCACGCCAGTCGATCTTATCCAGAGTAGTATCCGGCAGAACCCTGATCCTGTGAGAGCCTTCCGCCAGGCCTTCCTTCAATCCTGCGGTGACGACATCCACATCGCCCCGTCTCAGTATGTCGATGACGTTTATTGCCTCGATCTCCTCAAAGCCATTAGCCAGTGGCACCAGAATCTTCATGCTAATGCCAATCGCAATAATAATTAATAAAGACGCTCCCCTGTCTTCACTGAAATCATGATCTGCCTGCGCTGCGGCCAATGCTGCCTTCATCTGGATATCTTCATCGTCAATCCCTCATCCATCCTGGCAGATGGCAGCATCGATCCCGATGATCGGGAGTCAATGATCTTCAAGCCAGCAGGAGAGAGGTGCCCTCATCTGGCCATCGAGCCAGAGGGCGAAGCCCCCCTGGCCGTCTGCACCATTCATCACCTGCCCTGCTACCGGGGGACGCCCTGCGAGCTGTTCGAGCAGATCGGGCCGGAGGATGCGGTCTGCGTGATGAGCCGGTATCTACGAGATCTGGATGAAAGATCTGTATGAATGATGAATGCCGAGAGGACTCAGCAGATCGATGTCAACCATAAGAAATGATAATAAAACTAATCAAGATCGCAGCAGGGCTTCTGCACAAGGCAAAGCATTAATACGCTTGGATATTATCGAGCTTACTCAAGGAAAATTATCCTGCTGGGAAGTTTCGCAATGAGGCCAAATGTAGCACCTACGGTTGCAGTGATGTCTCATGAATGAAGTGATATTTTTATGACACATCAATTATTAATTCTCCATTTGTCTGACCTGCACTTTGGAAAGAGCAATCGATTTGGCCAGATGGATCATAATGAGTTGGCAAAACGCTTTTACCTCGGAATCGAGGATGCCAAAAAGGAGCTGTCAACAGAAGCAAAAATTGACTTCGTAATAATAACCGGAGATATTGCCGATACTGCCATTCCTGCAGAGTATAAACAAGCAGAATCATTTCTCAGTTATCTCTCTGATGAATTAAAGCTTGATCGGCTGCGCTTTGTCTTCATTCCTGGCAATCATGATATTTCCTGGCCTTATTGTGAGCAAGGCGTGATTGAGCAGAAGATACATGGCTTTGGCGAAGATGAATTGCGAAGTAGGATGGATAAATACAAATTTAATACTTTCAAGCAATTTTTACGAGATTTTTATGGAAAGGATCTGACAGAAGTTGCTCATATGCTGGATAATGATGCCCTTATCTATAATTTCGAGGATGTAAAAGTCTCTATTGCTGCATTGAATTCCTGTGAGCTGGAATCTCACCGCGATGACGATCACAATGGACAAATCAGCAAGAAACAGGCACAAGCAGCAATGGATTTCTGGAACAATGATAATAAATATTCAGATTGGATTAAAGTAGTAGCATTTCATCACAATCTTAAGCCTGTTAAGGAAGATGAACTGAATGAATGGTCTGAATATTTGAAGTCTCAGAAGGGTAAAGGAGAGCTGAGTGCAGAAGATGTGCTCAGGCATAAATCAGATCTATTCGGCCTGATTGGCAGAGAATACATTGAGATGCTGGCTAAGGACTGCCAGGTGCAGTTGGTCTTGCATGGCCATCAGCATTCAAGCAAAGAAGATTCAATTCCCAGAACAAATGGGAAAGGGCATATTGAGATTCTGTCTGCAGGAAGCTTCGGCCTTGATACCAAAAAGCTTCCGAAAGACCAGAGGAATTCGATCAGATTGATTCTTCTGGATATCGATAAAGAAAAGATGCTGACTGCTATCAGAATATATGATCGAATGGCACCAGCTCCTGGCTTTGTGGAGAGTGGCTATTTTGTCCAGGATACATCCCGCAAAGAGATATATGAGCAGGATTTATTATTGCCAATAAATTATAAACCTAATAAAGCCATTGTCGGTGCAGTCAAGTCTCCGCGCAGATCAACAGAAGCAGGCTTTCTCTCGTTTACAGACTATGCAGAGAGCATCCGTAACTTCATTGACGATTACCTGGGCAGGCCAGGGCAGCCGATCCCCTTCGGCGGCAGAGATGAGGAGCTGAAAGCCTTTGATGCCTGGCTGGATAGTTCCGATTCACCACCCTATCTCTTGCTGGCTGCTCCTGCTGGGCGAGGAAAATCAGCATTGTTGGTTCGCTGGAAGCAGCGGCTTGAGAGCAGAATGGATATAGCGGTTGTCTTTGTTCCTGTAAGCATACGAAGAGGAACAAATCTGTCAAGTGTGGTCTTTACCGCACTTGCCTCGCAGCTGGCGAGGCTTCACGGTGAAATGCCTCCAGATCCCAACGCGACAAGTCCAGTCCTGCAGGGAATAATTCAACATTTTCTGGCGCGTCCTCTGCCAGATGGCCGCAGACTGGTTGTTATTTTGGATGGCATAGATGAAGCAGCGGATTGGAAAGCCGGTCCAGATCTGTTTCCACCTAATCCAAATGATGATCTCAAAATTGCAGTCTCTGCTCGATATATTGCTGATTGCTCTGATGCAGGATCATGGCTTCGCAAGCTTGGCTGGGACAGGCCGGGCATGGCATGCACGCCGGAACTGACCAAGCTATCGATTGATGGGATTGCGGATGTCTTGCATCAAATGGGCTTTCCGCTTGCAGACTTGAGTCGAGATGTGGATATCAAAAAAGAGCTGTATCGCTTGAGCGAGTATGGCGATCCATTGTTGGTTAAACTCTATGTTGAAGATCTATGGACAAGGGGAGAGAAAGCGGCCCGATTGATGCCAGAGGATCTGAAGACAATAAAGAAGGGCTATGACGGGTATTTCGAGAACTGGTGGGAGCATCAGAAAAAGCTCTGGGATAAACAGTGCGAAATGAGGAGAACCGTTGCACCGACGAGCGAGCCTATTGTCTGGGAGGTGCTGAATATCTTTGCCTGCGCTCGCGGGCCGCTCAGCTTGAACGATATTCGAAAATTGATGCCTCCAAAAATGGATGCAGGGACATGGAAGATAAATGAGACACTGAGGTTGCTTGAACGGTTTATTATTGGAGACGGACGAAATCAAGGATACATATTCGGCCATCCTAAGTTGGGTCAGTATTTTAAAGAAAAGATGGCAAATTCAGAAAGACTGAGTATTGAGTCACGATTCATCGAATATGGCAAAGAGACATTGAGGGCTCTAAATGATGGAACAATCAGCCCTGATGCAGCACCTCATTATGTTGTCAGATATTACAGCAGCCACCTGGTGGATCAAGACGGCAATGATCAGCTTATTTTTGATCTTGTAAGCAAAGGCTGGATGCAGAGCTGGTTCGCGCACGAAGGTGCATACTCTGGATTTTTAAATGATGTTGAACGAGCCTGGCAAGCTGCACTAAAAGCTAATAAAAAAGAGATAGCGGCGGGAAGAAATGCAAGATACGTTGGAAACATCATTCTATATGCTCTGTGTCTTGCAAGCGTAAATAGCCTGTCAGGAAATATAAGTTCAGAGTTGTTGTTCTTGCTGGTTGAAAACGGAGTATTTGGATTGAGTCAGGGATTGGCATACGCGAGGCAAAAACCCGATCTTTTAGATCGTGCCGTATCTTTGTCCATTCTATCTCAGATAGACGAGAACCGAAAGGAAGAAATTTTCAATGAAGCTCTGGAAATAGCGCGTGAGATCAAGGATGACTGGTTAAAACCGAGGGCCTTAGCATCCAAGCTCATGGACGACCGGCTAGACCGGCTAAAATCGAGGGCTCTAGCGGACTTGACATCCAAGCTCTCGGATAGCCGAAGCCAGGAGTTGCTGAAAGAGGCTTTGGAAATAGATTATGAGATCGAGGAATACATTCTAAAATCAAAGGCTGTAGCGGAAGTAGCATCCAAGTTCGATGACTCCAGAAAGTCTGAGTCGCTGAAAGAAGCTCTGGAAACAGTGCGTGAGATCAAGGATGACTGGCTAAAACCAATGGCACTAGCGGATGTGGCATCAAAGCTCGAAGATAGCCAAAGCCCCGAGTTACTGAAAGACGTTCTGGAAATAGCGCGTGAGATCAAGGACGAAGGGCTAAAATCGAGGGCGTTAGCGGGTATAGCATCTAGGCTCGATGACTCCAGAAGACCCGAGTTGCTGAAAGAAGCTCTGGAAATAGCGCGTGAGATCAAAGATGACTGGTCAAAATCGATGGCTTTAGCGGGAGTGGCAGCCAAGTTAGCAGATAGCCGAAGCCCCGAGTTGCTGAAAGAAGCTCTGGAAGTAGCGAGTGCGATCAAGGACGTCTGGCCAAGATCGGGGGCTCTAGCGGATGTAGCATGTAAGTTCGCAGATAACCGAAGCCCCGAGTTGCTGAAAGAAGCTCTGGAAATAGCGCGTGAGATCAAAGACGAAGGGTTAAAATCGAGAGCTTTAGCGGACGTAGCATCCAAGTTCGATGACTCCAGAAGGCCTGAGTTGCTGAAAGAAGCTCTGGAAATAGCGCGTGAGATCAAGAACGCAGAACTAAAATCGAGAGCTTTAGCGGACGTATCATCTAAGTTCGATGACTCCAGAAGGCCTGAGTTGCTGAAAGAAGCTCTGGAAATAGCGCGTGAGATCAAGGATGACTGGTTAAAATCGAGGGCTTTAGCGGACGTAGTATCCAAGCTTGCGGATAGCCGAAGCCTTGAGTTGCTGAAAGAAGCTCTGGAAATAGCGCGTGAGATCAAGGATAAAGGGCTAAAATCAAGTGCTTTAGCGGAAATAGCATCCAAGCTTGCAGATAGCCGAAGCCCTGAGTTGCTGAAAGAAGCTCTGGAAATAGCGCGTGAGATCAAGGATGACTGGCTAAGATCGAGTGCTCTAGCGGACGTGGCATCCAAGTTCGAGGACTCCCGAAAGCCCGAATTGCTGAAAGAAGCTGCGGAAATAGCGCATGAGGTAAAGAACGATTGGCTAAAATCGAGTGCTTTAGCGAACGTGGCATCCAAGCTCGCGGATGGCCAAAGCCTCGAGTTGCTGAACGAAGCTCTTGAAATAGCGCGTGAGATCAAGGACGACAGGCTAAAATCGAGTGCTTTAGCGAAAGCAGCATCCAAGTTCGATGACTGTCGAAGGCCCGAGTTGCTGAAAGAAGCTATCGAAATAGCACGTGAGATTAAAGACGAGTGGCAAAGATCGATTGCACTAGCATGCGTAGCAACCAAGTTCGATGACTTCCGAAGGCCTGAGTTGCTGGAAGAAACTCTGAAAGTAGCACGTGAGATAGTGAATGCTGTGGATAGATCGGAAGCGTTAGCTCGAATCTCACCTCTTATTGCAGATTATTCACCCAAAGAGTTATATGATCCCTGGTGTGAAACTGTGCGTCTCTCCGTTTCACGAACTCGGGCTGCAACTATTGCGGACCTCCAAGCCTTGATACCAATCATAATATCTCTTGGCGGGCAAGAGGCACTGAAGAGCTTTGCGGATTCAATTATTATTGTTGGGCAATGGTGGCCGTAGCACTTTAATGATATCATCCATTGCTTAATATCTTCAATTCGGGATAGGCGCCTCAATAGATCATCCGCAATTTTGCATTCTTTTTCGAGAATTTATATTTTTAAATCATTAATACTAATAGTACGCTTGATCTCCTTCAGGAACAGATACGAAAAAAGTGTGCTCAGGAGCATTATCGTGCCTATGGCCAGCCCGGCGGGAAGTACGCTTGCCCCTCCGTTTGAAGCAGAAAGGACGAACATTGCTATTATTCCTGCGCCCATTGTCGCCATGAAGACCAGGAGAGGCACGGCCAGCAGCAATCCCAGTGTCTCCCTTCTCCAGAGCAATGCTGAGACAACGATCGTGCCGGGCAGTATGAAGGCCAGATCCAGCACGTGAACCGGATTGGTTGGCAGGTCCAACTCGATAAGAACTGGCGGCACCTCGTTTGACAGAAGATAGGGCACAATCTCGCTCAGCCATAATGCGCTGAACATGATTGCGATAAGCATGAGAAGCGCACTCACCATCCTCGACCTTGTGTTTTTTCTGAGGGCAGAGGCGAGGTTTTGCGTATCAACTGCCTTCAATCCGCCAATTATCGTAAAGAATGATGCTCCTAAAATCAGAATGTAAATTAAAAAGAGAAAGTTAAAATGAACTGCAAAGGCATAAATTGCGAAAACATAGATAATATAAATATACGCGCCCAGCCAGACGAGATAAGCCCTCAACGATTCTTTCGAAAGGAAGTATGTGCTGGCAATGAGGATGATGACGACCACAAGGTTGGCATAATCCTGGCCGAGGGCCTGAACTGCCCAGGCTTTCGTCTCTCTGGAATATGTTCCCTCAAAGAATATGCCCAGCAGACTGGTTATTGCTATCAGCATCGAGATAAAAGCAGACGACTGCAGCCAGATTCTTGGGATGGCCGCTCCTTTATTTGCGGTCGGTGAAGCATTTTGATTCATCAGTTTTTGACTATTCGCTCAGGCAGGACTTCAAGGTATCGCTTCCGAAAGAGCTTGCCGAAATCTCAAAGGCTTAGCAGACCGGGCCAGCTTCATAGATCCCGGAAAAGCTGCCTTCGCAGGCAGTCTGCCAGATGTCATGCAACGCTGACGAGAAAATATTATTACCTATCCCGGTATATCCTTTCCCTGTGAAAAACAGCGAGGTCGCCGCCCTTCTCTACGAAATGGCAGAGCTGCTTGAGCTGCATGCCGAGAACCGCTTCAAGATCATCGCCTTCAGCAAGGCCGCCCGGGCCATCGAGTCTCTTCCCGAGGACATAACCGCCGTCTGCAGGGAGAGGAGACTGCAATCCGTTCCCGGCGTGGGAAAAGCCATCGCCCAGAAGGTTGAGGAATATCTGAAAACCGGCAAAATCGAGGCCCATCAGGAGCTTTTAGCCGGAACGCCTCCGGGCCTGGTAGAGCTTCTTCAGATCTCAGGGCTCGGCCCGAAGACCGTTTCCATGCTGCACGAGAAGCTGAATATCACCAGCCTTCCGGAGCTGGAGGCAGCGGCGAGAGAGCACCGCATCAGAAGGCTTCCCAGGATGGGGCCGACCAGGGAGACGAACATCCTGAAAGCCATTGAACGGTACAGAAAGCGTAGCACCCGCATTCTCTACAGCACCGCCGAGCCCATTGTAAACGATATTCTGGCCCGCTTGCGGGGCATGGAAGGCCTTGAGCACATCACCGCCGCAGGAAGCTTCCGGAGGGCGAAGGAGACGGTGGGCGACATTGACATCCTGGCCACCGCGATCCGTCCGGAAGAGGTCGTCGCCGCTTTTGTGCGCATGCCCCTGGTCGAGGAGATTTTGGCCCAGGGTCCAACCAAGGCCAGCGTCATAGTGCAGGAGACGATTCAGGTCGACTTGCGGATAGTGGAGCACCAGTCCTTCGGAACCGTCCTGCAGTATTTCACCGGCTCAAAGGAGCATAACGTCCGGCTGCGGCAGCTGGCACTGAGCCGGGGCTACTCCCTGAGCGAATATTCACTCACCCGCCTGGCAGACAGCCGGGACCTGTTCTACGATAAAGAGGAGGATGTCTACGCCGCGTTGGGTCTGCCCTACATCGCTCCGGAGATGAGAGAAGACCGGGGCGAGATCGAAGCCGCCCAGAGGGGCGCGCTGCCTCAGCTTCTGGAGCTGAAGGACATTCGGGGCGATCTGCATGTTCACAGCGACTGGTCGGACGGAAGGGCTTCCATCCTGGAGATGGCACACGCTGCTATGGCTCTGGGCTACGAGTACATAGCCCTCTGCGACCATTCGCCTTCCGTTAGCATCGCCGGTGGTCTTGCCCCTGAGAAGCTGGATGAGAAGATCAGGGTCATCGCTGCCGTCAACGAGGACCTCCATCAGACGGGGATCGATTTCGCAGTTCTGGCTGGAACAGAGGTGGATATCAAGGCAGATGGCAGGCTCGACTATGCCGATGACCTTCTGGCAAGATGCGACGTGGTGGTGGCGTCGGTTCACATGGGATTGCAGCAGTCGGAGAGATCGATAACCGGACGGCTGATCTCGGCCATTGAGAACGAGAACGTGGACATCATTGCCCACCCTACAGGAAGGATAATCGACGAACGAGAGGCCTACGAGCTGGACATGCAGGAAGTCCTCAAGGCAGCAGCCCGGACAAAAACCGCTTTGGAGATAAACTCCTATCCCAGCCGCCTGGATCTGAACGATGCTAACAGCCGCGCCGCCAGAGAGAATGGCGTCATGCTCTGCATCAACTCCGATGCCCACGATGCCAGGCAGCTTCTGAACATGAAATACGGGGTGAATGTTGCCAGGAGGGCGTGGCTCGAGAGGAAGAATGTTCTCAATACATTGCCTCTCCAGGAGCTGCGATCTGTTCTCGGGCGCTGAGTTTGGTGACCAGCGAGGAAAAAGCCCTGAAACATGAAAGGCTTATTAACTTGGAAAAGAGAGTGCCGGGACTATGAGACTAAACAACCAAGCCAAGGTCGGGCTGGTAACCGTCGTCTGTCTGCTCTGCCAGGGCTACATCTTCTCATTCATCCTGAAGCTGGAGCCCCATCCTTTGATTTCGTTCATCCCGCTCTTGCCCTATATCGCCTACATTTATGCCCGGACGAGCAGAACCTGGTACTTTAACAGGCCCATTTATTGGATCGGCGCAGTAATCGCCTTGACAGTGCTGGATATACTTCCTTTTGCATTGGGAATAATGCAGTAATTAAATAGAGAATAGACACGGAAAAAACAAAGAATAGCGAAGGCCTGTTTACCAGGCCCGCCGCTCTATAGAATCGGCTTGCTCAGTACCTCAAAGCTATCCTTGTGCGGATTGATGAGCAGCTTCTCCGCAATCTCCCTGGCTGCCATCTCTGCTTCCGGCCTGAGGGTATCGAAGTAAAGCTTCCAGATGGTCGCCTTCTTCACATCCACAACATTGCCGAAGCCCAGACGATTGCGCAGCCGCTCCCTGACGGATATGGCCTCGCCATCTTCGATATGCAGCGCGACTTTTACCGGCACGTATTCGTCCTCAAAGCGAAGCTCATCGATCAGGGCTTTATAGCTCTCTTTATTCTCGTTAACCAGTTCCCTGGCAAAGCTCTTGGCCAGTTCCTCAGGATCGCCGGAGTCGACCTCTATGGAAAACAGGCGTTCCTTCTTGACATCGGCGAGGATATTGCTGTAGCCCAAACGCCGGACGAGCGTGTTCTTAACGGTTGCAGCCTCGGCATCAGGTATCTTGAGCCAGACGCGCAGGTTGATCTTCTGGTTGGTGCTCATGCGTTCACCTCGATGTAGCGCTTCATTGATTCGAATACTCTTCTGCCTGGACCGGCCTCGTCGGCTCGCTGTTTTCTCGGATCGAAAGCAGGAAGCTGCCAGGCGAAAAAGGCCCTCTCCGGGTGAGGCATCATGCCCAGAACATTGCCCTGCTCATTGCAAATGGCGGCTATGCTCTCAGTGCTGCCGTTTACATTGAATGGAAACTCATTTATGATTCGGCCATTCTTATCGCAATAGCGGAAGATCACCTGCTGATCGTCGTTGAGCTTCTTGATCAATCCCGGTGTGGTTGTGACCAGATTTCCCTCGCCGTGGGCGATGGGGATCTTGAGAAGTGCTCCCCTCTCGATAGCAAAGGAGCCGCTGCACCTTTTGGATGGAGCTTCATGGCGGAGGTTGACCCAATCGCAGTAATAGCCCCGCCGGACAATCTTCCCCTTGGAGACCATCACATTCTGGGCCAGAGCCATATCCACATTGGCTATTGCCTTGCTGCTTGTGCTTCTGTTGCCGCTGATGCTGCCAAGGAGGCCGCCTTTCTCGCTCTCTTTGTCGCAGGTTTTGCTCTCGCCGGGAAGGAGGCCCGCCTCCACCAGAATTTGAAATCCATTGCAGATGCCGAGGATGGGTTTGCACTTGCCTGCCTCTTCTATCAGGGCACTCATGACCGGCTCCTTGGAGGCTATAACTCCGGCTCGAATCCTGTCCTGATAAGAGAAGCCACCCGGTATGACAAATCCATCAAAGCCGGACAGCTCGCCTGCGGGCCGGTTCCAGCGAAAGATCTCGCCATCCATGCCTACTGCTTTCACGGCCACCAGCGTCTCAAACTCGCAGTTCGTTCCTGGGAACTGCAAAACTGCTATCTTCATCTCATCGCCTCCACCAGACCAGAGACCCAAGCATTCCTAGCCTCATCCAGGTCCAGGTCGGCTACAGACTCGCCTGATTTTGATATCACAATTCTTCTTTTGGCTGAAACCGTTCCGATTAGCATCGGCTCCAGACCGTATTTCTTTAATAGCTCAATCAGCCGGGCTTCGCTTCCCGCCTTTACCTCCAGGACGAATCCCGAGGATTCGGAGAACAGGACCCTGTCCGTTCTCATGCTGCCATCGCTTCCCTGCGCGCAAGCTCCCGCCAGATCGACCTCAAAGCCAAGCCTGGCCGGACGGACCAGCGCCATCTCGCAAAGGCTTGCTGCCAGACCGCCGTTGGAGATATCATGCGCCGCCGCCAGGAGACCCTCATCGATGGCATCGATGACTGCATAGATCATGTTCCTCTCCAGGTCGAAGCGGACGATGGGCACATTGGCTCCCATCACTCCCAGAATGGTCTGGTAGTATTCGGACCCGCCCAGCTCGTCAAACCTGGGACCGATGAGAAAGAGTTTGT
>JAQVZT010000264.1 GCA_028708055.1 Methanothrix sp. | reverse complement strand
GCCTGGTGGAACCGGATATTGCTTTCATTGAATTCTGCTAAGTATATCCATACCAACCTCGATGTATTCCTCGTCTTTTTCTTTCTGGTGCATGTGCTCATCAGCATCAGGTTTGCGCTGGCGCGGTGGAGGGTAGGTCACGGACCGGTAATAAATCTGCTGCTAATAATAATAGGTCTTGCATCATTTGCCGCCATACTCAGCATACGATGAATTGCCTTGCCGGGATGAGACATGCTCTGGATGAGGCACACCGCAAAGCTTATTTAACCTGGAGTTACTAACCTGGGGTTCAATAAGTGATAATAGAGTGATGATATTGGATCCAGTTGAGCTGTTGGATATCCTGGGAAACGAGAATAGAAGGCGCATCCTTCAACTTCTCTCCTTCCGGCCTTTCTATTTTAATGAGATGGCCAAGCGACTCGATGTCGGCCCAAAGGCGATCATCGATCATCTGCTGATGCTGGAGAGAGCGGGCCTTGTGGAATGCTATCAGGACCAGGGAAGAAGAAAGTATTTCCGCATTATTCGAAAAACAGTCCTTGAGGTGTCGGTCTCGCCCAATTCATATGGGGTGCGAGCCTATCGCTCTGAGGATGTTCCAAAGACGGAGGATACCGAACTGGCTCAGGATATGAAGCTCCTGCGCGATGAGCTGTCAGATCTAGAGGAGAAGAGGCTAGAGCTGCGTGCCCTCCTGGATGAGATAGAGTCTCGCGAGATGGAGGTTAAACACAAAGCCTGTAATGCTGCCAGATGCTATACGAACAATCAGCTTGAATCGGAGATTTTGACTGCGCTGCTCTCCGGCGATGCGCAAGCATCCCATATATCCGCAAGGCTCGAAATCCCGGAGATCGTTATCGAAGATCGGCTCAAGAAGCTGGAAGAGAGGGGAGCCGTGCATCTATTGGATCAGAAATGGAGCATTAGATGATGGATGAAGAAGGCACCGGAAGTACCGGCATTGATCAGATAGCTGACGGACAGAATGCAGTTTCGACGTTGCAGCTTCGAGTGGCCGAAGCCTATCACAAGGATGCAGGCAAGGGAGTTGCCAGGATCGGGCCTTCCGCGTTTTCCGCCCTTTCTCTGGAAAACGGCGGAGTGGTCGAGATCAAAGGAAAGGATAAGGTCTATGCCATAGCCTGGCCCGGAACTCCTGATGAACCCCAGGATCTCATCCGAATTGATGGAAATACCCGCGCCAACCTGGGCGTGGGGATAGACAGCAAGGTCGCAGTTTCCCGAGCTGAGGCAAGGCCCGCCAGAAAGATCACCGTGGCGCCCACTCGCCAGATCAGGCTCATGGGCGGGCCGCAGTACCTGCTCCGCATGCTCCAGGGCAGAGCCATAGTCAAGGGTGAGATGATCCGCGTAGAGATGATCAATAGCACCCTCAACTTGGCAGTGGTCAGCACCATGCCCGCCGGAGCAGTGCTGGTGACGACAGATACCATCATCAGCATCACCAGAGAGACTCTGGAGGAGCTGGCACTCTCGGTGCGGGATATCTCCTACGAGGATATCGGCGGCCTGTCACGGGAGATACGGGAGATCAGGGAGATGATCGAGATACCTCTGCGCCATCCCGAGCTCTTCTCCCGTCTGGGCATCAATCCGCCGCGAGGAGTGCTGCTGCATGGTCCGCCAGGCACGGGAAAGACGCTGATCGCGAGAGCCGTGGCCAGCGAGACCGATGCTAACTTCATATCCATCTCCGGTCCAGAGATCGTATCCAAATTCTATGGAGAGAGCGAGCAGAGGCTGCGCCAGATCTTCGATGAAGCCTCAAAGACCGCACCATCCATCATCTTCATCGATGAGATCGATTCCATTGCCCCCAAACGGGAGGAGGTCTCAGGCGACCTGGAGAGAAGGGTGGTAGCCCAGCTTCTCGCTCTTTTAGACGGCCTGTCCTCTCGGGGAGAGGTAATAGTAATCGCCGCCACCAATAGGCCCAATGCCCTTGATCCGGCCATCCGTCGCGGCGGACGGTTCGACCGGGAGATTGAGATCGGAATTCCCAGCAAGACCGGACGGCTGGAGGTGCTTTATGTTCATACCAGGGGCATGCCGCTCGATCCTTCTCTGGACCTGTTAGAGATCGCCGACGCCACACACGGTTTTGTGGGAGCGGATCTCTCTGCTCTCTGCAAAGAGGCGGCCATGAAAACTCTGGAGAGGGCGTTTCCCGACCTGGATGTGAGCGAGGAAATACCATCCGAAGTGGTGGAGAGCCTCCGGGTCACCAGAGAGGATTTCAAAGCAGCTTTGCAGAAGATTGAGCCTTCGGCCATGAGAGAGGTCTTTGTTGAGGTGGCGGAGGTGCACTGGGATGATGTGGGCGGCCTGGACGATGTAAAGCAATCGCTCATCGAGGCAGTGGAGTGGCCGCTGGAGTACCCGGAAGCCTTTGCAGCCGTGGGCGTCCGTCCCCCGCGGGGAATACTTCTCTACGGCCTGCCTGGAACGGGAAAGACCCTTCTCGTAAGGGCTCTGGCCACGGAGAGCAATTTGAACTTCATCAGCGTCAAAGGCCCGGAGCTGCTCAGCAAGTGGGTCGGGGAATCGGAACGGGCGATAAGAGAGATCTTCCGCAAAGCACGCCAGGCGGCTCCGGCTCTGGTATTCTTCGACGAGATCGATTCCATCGTTCCCAGCCGCAGCGGAGGAGCAGAATCAAATGTTACGGAGCGGGTGGTAAGCCAATTTCTGACTGAGCTGGATGGTCTCGTGCTGCTCAAAGATGTAGTAATTGTGGCGGCAACCAACCGGCCGGATCTTCTGGACAGCTCGATGCTCAGGCCGGGCAGATTCGATCGGTTAATTTATATTCCCATGCCGGATAAACCTGCAAGGGAAAGAATACTGGCAATTTACCTCTCCCGCATGGCGGCACCAGATGTCTCGGCCCAGTGGCTGGCCGATCTGACGGAGGGCTTTTCCGGTGCGGATCTAGAGATGTTCTGCCGGGAAGCCGGAATGCTTGCTTTAAAAGAGCATATTACTCCTGGCATGAATAAGGAAGAATTGATCATCGATAATATAATGGTAACAGCAGAGCACTTCCAAAGGGCGCGCCAGCGGATCAAGCCCCATCTGTCTAAATACGTAAGAGATGAATACCTAAAGATGATTCAGGATTTTCAGGGGTAAACAAAGCGATATGAATAAAAATAGTATAGAAGGAAAGCATCAGATATATAGTCAAGAAGGATTAACGACGATATGAGGGCCGAAAAATTGACTATTGAAGACGAGTCGAAAGAGCTGCTTGGGGATATCGAATTCAATGATACCAGCAGCATAACCGTGCCTGAGAGCCTCATCGATCATGTAATCGGTCAGGACGAAGCCGTAGAAGTGATCAAAAAGGCGGCACGCCAGAGACGCCATGTCATGCTTATCGGATCGCCTGGAACAGGCAAATCCATGCTCGGCAAGGCCATGAGCGAGCTGCTCCCGGTAGAGGAGCTGCAGGATGTGCTGGTCTATGCCAATCCAGAGGATAACAACACTCCGCGCGTTCGCATAGTGCCTGCCGGCAGAGGCAAGCAGATAGTGGAAGCCCAGAAAATGGAGGCCAGAAAGAAGGTCCAGACGCGCAATATGTTTTTGATGCTGATCGTAATGGCCCTGATAGTCTATGCCTATTATACCGGACAGCTTCTCTTCGGAATAATAGCCGCGGCGCTCATATTCCTGTCACTGCGCTATATGCTGCCCAAAGAGGACGCAATGGTCCCCAAGCTTCTGGTGGATAATAACGCCAAGAAGAAGGCGCCCTATGTTGATGCCACCGGTGCGCATGCCGGTGCCCTTCTGGGCGATGTGCGCCATGATCCATTCCAGTCCGGAGGTCTGGAGACGCCATCCCATGAGCGGGTTGAATGCGGTGCCATTCACAAGGCCCACAAAGGGGTTCTCTTCATAGATGAGGTTAACACCCTGCGTCCTGAGTCTCAGCAGAGCCTGCTTACCGCTCTGCAGGAAGGTGCCTATCCGATCACTGGCCAGAGCGAAAGAAGCTCCGGAGCACTGGTCAGAACTGAGCCTGTGCCGTGTAGCTTCATCATGATTTTAGCCGGCAATCTGGACGCCATGCAGGGAATGCATCCTGCTTTGAGGTCGCGCATTAAGGGCTACGGATATGAGGTCTACATGAGAGACAGCATGGACGATACCCTGGAGAACAGAAACAAGCTCATCAGAT
>JAQVZT010000263.1 GCA_028708055.1 Methanothrix sp. | reverse complement strand
ATAGAGACTCCCTATCTTGTCCCGGTTGCAACACTGGGCAGCGTGAGAGCTCTGGGCTCTGATGACCTGCTAAGCTTAGGCGCGCAGTGCACCCTAGCCAATACCTACCATCTCCACCTGATGCCGGGCGATGAGCTGATCAAGCGAATGGGCGGCTTGCAGAGGTTCATGGGGCTAAACCGGCCCACGTTCACCGATTCCGGCGGATTTCAGGCGTTTTCCCTGGGCTTTGCCAGAGAGCATAATATCGGCAAGATAGGGAACATCTTTCCCGATGAGCTGGCATCAAATGGCCGGTGCGTCAATGCTATGAGTTCTTCCGGAAAAGGAGGCGATCCCACCCGGATTTATCAGGATTTCCGGAAGAGATATGATGATGACTGCTCCGGAGAAAAAGATGGAAGGGGAATCGTCATGCGGCACGATGAGGATGATAATGATAGCAATGATAAAATTACTGAACGCAGGAGGGCTAAGCAGAAGCCCGCGAAGAAAGAGAATTTGACCAAAATTACTGACGATGGCATTTCCTTTAAGTCCCTAACAGACGGAGCCTGGCATTTTCTGAATGCGGAAAAGTCGATGAAGATCCAGTCAAACCTGGGGTCCGATATAATCTTGGCATTTGATGAATGCACCTCTCCACTCTCGGATTATGATTATACCAAGCGGGCGATGCAGAGAAGCCATGTATGGGCTGAGCAGTCCATTCGCTATCATGATAAAGAGCAGGCACTCTATGGCATAATACAGGGCGGATGGTTTGAGGATTTAAGAAGAGAGAGCACAGAGGCTATTTCCGCTCAGCCCTTTGACGGCATCGCCATCGGTGGATCGCTAGGCAACAGCAAACAGGATATGCATCAGGTCTTGGACTGGACGGTTCCCAGGCTGGACGAAGGCCGGCCGCGACATCTGCTGGGAATAGGGGAGATCGATGATATATTTGAATGCGTGGCCCGGGGAATAGATACATTTGACTGCGTATCACCTACCCGAATAGCCCGAAGGGGAAGCCTCTTGATCTCGCCTGAAACTGGCGGATCAAAGGATAATAAGTTTCATATTAATATCAAGTCGGCAAAATTCAAAGAGGACCGGCTGCCAATAGATCCAAACTGCTCCTGTTCAACCTGTCGCACCTACTCGCGAGCATATCTTCACCATCTTTACGTATCCAGGGAGCTGTCCTATTTCCGGCTGGCCACCCTGCATAATTTGCATTTCATGCTTCGCTTCATGGAAGATGTAAGGGAGAGCATAAGGTCAGGCACATTTGCATCCATGAAAGAACGGTGGCTGAGAATAGCTTGAAGCAGTGATGAAGCAAGGATGAAGCAAGGATGAGCAATGAGGATGGAAGGACAATATCACCATGAGCAAATTGAAAATAGATAGGACTCAAGCCGCCGTGATCCTGTCCGGCCTTTACCTTTTCTTCTCCCTGGCTGGAAACATTGCCGCTACAAAGGTAACCTACTTCGGCGGCCTGGTGATGGATGCGGGATTCATTTACTCCCTGACCTTTACCTGGCGCGATCTCATACACAAGCAGCTCGGCCAGAAGGCGGCGGTCACCACCATCTGGCTATCGGGAGCTGTGAACCTTCTCGCTGCCCTATACTTCCAGCTGGTGGTCATGATGCCGGCGCAGACTGACTGGGCAAGCGCCGGAGGTCAGGCTGCCTGGGAGTTCCTCTTCTCCCTTCAGATGAGAATTGTGCTGGCTTCAATCCTCACGGCGCTTGTGGCAGAGCTGATAGATACAAAGGTCTACCAGCTCTGGACGCGCGGCGGAAGAGAGAGATGGCCTCAATGGACGCGGGTCTTCGTCTCAAATTCGGTCTCCATTCCGGCGGACAGCCTGATGTTTCCCATCATTGCCTTTGCCGGGGTTCTGGGGATTGATGCGCTGCAGCAGATGGTCTGGACGAACATCATCGTCAAAGCGCTGGTCACCGCGCTGGTCTTCTGGACGATCTACCTGGTGCCGGAAGAGCCGATTTACGAGGAGAGATGAGACAAATGGCAAGCCTGCTCTAGGAGAGGGAACTGCCGGGATGTGTCAACTATTTGCCTTGGGAAATCGCGCATGATGGTGCTATGATGTTTTTAAAAAATACTGTCGTGTTTCTTCATGAAAACATCAGCGAAAATCATTAATTTATAATGTTTACTTTATTAATTATAAGATATTAAAATTATTGCTGCAAATGAAGTTTCCAGCTAAATGTATGTTAATTTTTAACCTATTACAATAATTATATTAGTATGGCATTGATTTGATCTAATAAAACGGTTAATATTTGTTTGGTATTTAATGGATGGCAGATCTACATTTTAAAGAATTACAAATTTATTATAATATATTAGATATGGTAAAATCTATTTATATGTGATCTTGCCAACATCATGGTAATAACAGATAGTAATAGTAATACAATCAGAAACCATCAAAAAAATAAGCCAGGTAATCTGGGATTTGCGGATGATATTTAATGGTGAGGACAATGTCTGTATATTTAAATAAAATCGTTATTTGTGCCTGCATATTCGCGGTGATCTCAATTGGCATTTGCTCTGGAAATGCAGGTCATTTTGGAATGCCGCAAGGATGCATCACTCATAAGAAACCTGCTTGCGGAAATAACCAGATAAATCAAAATCTAAATCAGAATGCATTCGGCCTGAGCGGATTTGGCGGCAGTGAGGCAGGGTTTGGTGGCAGTGCAGGCGGAATTGTCTGGCTTCCTCAAACGGGCATCAATATCGCCAATGCGAATGGCGGCAAAAATACTATAAACCAGAATCTGAACCAGAATGCATTAGGCCTGAGCGGATTTGGCGGCTATCCAGGCGGAATTGTAGGGATTCCTCAGACTGGAATCAATATTGCTAATGCCAATGGCGGCAAAAATACCATAAACCAGAATCTGAACCAGAATGCATTAGGCCTGAGCGGATTTGGCGGCTATCCAGGCGGAATTGTCTGGCTTCCTCAAAATGGAATCAATATCGCCAATGTAAACGGAGGAAATAACCAGATTAACCAGAATTTAAATCAAAATGCATTTGGAATATAGGAGTCCTCCATGTTAGGTAAAGTATTCTTGTTTATAATTTTTTTATCATCTACAGGAGCAGGCCTCTTCTATCCGGGAATTGAGCAATCAGGCCATAGCGGACCTATCGATTTAAATTCAGGTGATGGCGTAAATAGATGCAATTGCGGCGGAAATGGCCAGACAAATGTCTTTGGGTGGCCAATTCAGAATGGCCTCAACATAGTGAATATCAATGGCAAAGCCGGATATATAAATCAGAGCCTCAATCAAAATTATCCAAATTCATATCAATCGCCTTACACGGAAATCAAGCCTGGTTCCGGAAAGAAATCAAATGAATATGCAAGCTACACAATTAATTTCTTCAATATCAACTTTGGTTCGATTCAGGAAAAATCAACGGGCTACTTGAAGAAACTGCATCTTCAACGGTATCCTGCCTCCCTGAAAGAAGCTTTAAAACGAAGCGCAGAAAACGCTAGGATTCTCGATAAAGATAGAAAAGAGAATCTAGAGCTCCTAAAGAGCATAGCTTCCTGATAATGTTTTTTGATTAGGGTGACTTCCTGCAATGGCGATCAAATGAAACTTGACAGGTTCCACGATTTTATTTCTGCATATTTTCTCTTTGATTCATTTATCTCAGTTTCACTTCTCTCAGTTTCATTTATTCTGCTCAATTTCTCCAATATTATGATTGAATGCTGCTCAATTCATTAAATTTTGTATCGCCTGGGATTAATAAAAATTAAATGCATATGCAACTTGATTTTCCACTTGCTGATTATTGCCCAAAGAATGTTATAGAATTTATAATAAAAAAGTATTTATACTATTAACACCTAAATTTCTATCAATCCCTATATGCAACCGAGAGTGAGTGCGAGCATGATGAAAATTCCAAATAGATCCATAGCCCTAGTATTCAGCCTTATTTTACTTTTTTATCAGACTGAAGCATCGGATTACCCTTTTGGCTCCAAAGTTATGTCCAATGATTCTGATTTAGGCAGACTCCTTAAAAATATGCCTGATAGTACGATAATAAGTATATGGGATATTGGGACAGATATTGGATCTTATGACGTCGGAGATGTTGTATATCTGGACACTCCACCCATTGGAATCGCAAATGCCAATGATATAAGGTTGACCTCATTTAATC
>JAQVZT010000016.1 GCA_028708055.1 Methanothrix sp. | reverse complement strand
TGCGGGCCCGTGGCTTAGCCAGGATATAGCACCGGGCTTCTAACCCGGGGGTCGCGGGTTCGAATCCCGCCGGGCCCGCCTTATTATTATCATTTTTAGGAGGAACTATGTGCGAACTTACGGTCTATATTCTGAAGGGCAGTGCCCGCGAAAAGGCGATGGACGGCGTTGTAAGGCTCATAGCCCATAACGGCAAGGTTCTCATGGAAGGTATATTCGGCGATTCCATGGAGATAGAGGGGCGCCTTGCCGAGGTGGACATCATGTCCCAATCGGCAAATATCGTCGCGAATTAGCATCAGTTCTAATTCTTAATCAGGGGTACATACTCGACCCCTGGTCTGCTTCTTCCCGCTTCCATGCGGTACAGGTCCATAAGAGCATAGACCTCTTCCGGAACAGCCGTCTCTACACATTCACCCAGAAGCGATCTGGCCTGCTCGGCCATAAAGGGGTGATCATGAGTGAACTTTCCCGATACGAACTCCTCAAAGATGACCTTTTGCTTATCGCCGCCGCACTTTCCATCCAGGATCTTCTTCAGGAGACCTTCCATCTGGCTCATGGCCTTCTTTGCCTCCTCTGCGTAGATGAGGGTCTTGTCGTCTATCTCGTCGATCTTCTTCTTGCCTACGACCGCGAGGAGCGATGTTGCCGGATAGCTGCCCTGCATGTCGCCCAGCTGCGGGTCCACCGGCCCCAGGGCGGCGTGCGGGTCCATGATTATGCTGTCGGCGGCAAAAGCGATGAGCGTTCCGCCGCTCATGGCGTAATGGGGCACAATTACCGTCTTTTTGGCGGGATGAGCCTTGAGAGCCATGGCAATCTGGGTAGCCGCCAGAGCGAGGCCTCCCGGGGTATGAAGAATGATGTCGATGGGCACATCTTTCTGAGCGGCGCGAATGGCCCTCAGGACTCGCTCGCTGTCATCAATATCGATGTAGCGAGCGAGCGGGATACCGAGAAAGCTGATGGTCTCCTGGCGGTGGATGAGAGTTATGACCTGCGTGCCTCGCGCTTTGCCCAGCTTTCCGAGAACGCTCTTTCTTGCCATCTGCAAATAGTATCTCTGCATCATGGGAACCAGGAAGAGCAATATGAACAGGAGAAACCATATGTTGTTAAGAAGTGCGCCTGTCGCATCTCCTCCCACTTGGGCTTGAATCAGATCCATCATTTGATATTATGTTCGATTCGTATATTTATCTTATGGGATCATTGGTTGTGGGATTAGGTGGATCGATTGAGCTATTGCTTTCGGCAATCTATATTAATGATCGGAGGTTAATGAAACAGGTTTAAAATCAACGAATGAGGAGGTTACAGCCTTGATGATTACAAGTACCGGCTTGAAAGCGATTCTTCTTTTATCATTCTTGGCATCTGCATTTCTGGCTTTAGCATCTGCAGCTTCCGCTCAGGACGTCTTATCCGGCGGAAACGATACAATTGCCCAAAATGGCTCATCCAACGCATCTGCCGTTGCGCAGGGCTTATGGAAGGCTACAATAGGAGAAGACGAGATTACCATAGCGGTAAACCAATCCGGCCATTCTCTTTTCGGCCTGGCTAAATTCGAAGGGAATGATCCCTGGAACGCAGCCGTGGCCGGGTCCGTTTCCGGTGGTGAGGTCTCTTTGTCTCTGGCAGCTCTGAAGAGCGATGCCATGGCATCCGTTTGCATAAATGCCGCATTGCAGGGCGAGACCATGAAGGGGTCTTTCGTCGAATCGGACAGCAATGGAAAGGCAAGCAATGGCCAATTCACTGCGGAGATGATCAATCCCAGCACATCCGGCTACAGCCCCGCCGTTGTAGCGGCTGACCAGATAGAGGCAGATGAGACCGAGCAGGTGACTCAGACTAATGCTGAGAAGACTGCAGAGGTGCCCGCGGAGGACGAGAGCACGAAGACCGCTGCTCCGAAGAGCGAAAGCCGATTCAAGGATGTCACAAAGCTGGCCAAGGGCATCAACCCGGATATATTACCCAGGATGGCTCAATTATAGGTGTTCTCATGAAAACCGGGTATTATCCACTACTTTTTTTGATCATCCTGTTATTAGGCCCGGCATTCTTGCCCGCCGCTCAAGGACAGGGCTTTATGATGGATGAACTATCCGTATCTACTCTCTCCAAGGATTTCGGCAAGTGGCGGATCAACTTCAGCTGGTCGGATATGGACGAATGCGGAATCAGCGTCTCGCATGGAGATAGCGCTTCCGGAAAGGTCGCCATCGCGACAGACGCAATGACTCTGGCGTCCTCGCGAGACAAATCCAAAGTCCTGAAGATCTCGGTAATAATGTACTCCCGAAAGGATGCGTCCCTTATCAACCAATCGATCTTGATGGACCTTGCTAATGACACCTTAACAAAATCCAAGGCATGCAAAGATATCATTAGAACTGAAAGGGTGATAGATGGACAACCCGGGATATTTGAAAGCGGCCTCATGTGCCCGATGAATGAGACGGTCTATGTTGCAGCCTATCCGATAGAATATCATCTGGATCGACCGGGAGGCATTCTCGAATCCACGGCAGCGGGACTGATCCTCTCTACCTACGGAACGGAAGCTACAGAACGGTTTATCGATTCGGTAAGAGTTAGGCAATTGAAGTAATTGTAGTGAGCAACTGAAGGGCAGCTCAGAGCAGCTGAGCGACAAATCAAGAACAACGGTAAGCCCAAAAATAAAAAGAGATTGAAGCCTAAGGCCAGAGGCCAAAGGCGATATTCAGTCCCATAACCACTACGCCTGCACCGATGCAGGCACCTACTACCATCTTAGGATCAAGCTTTATTGCCGTATCATCTGCCTCAAAGTATCTCATGAGGCCTGCCGATGATTGAAGACCGCTGCCTTCACTCTTTTTCTTTGCCATATCTAACTCCTTTCAATTGCTATCTTTCTTCACCCTATTAAGTATTGCGGCTCATGGCGGTTGCTGCTTTCAGCCAGCCGCTCTCATCCTGGAAGGGATAATTGTCCAGCATTCCACCACCCTTGATCATCCTCGGCCAGCTCTGGCTTGGATTGCCTTTAGCTACATGATCCTCCCAGTAATTTCCGCCGGTGACATTTCCTTCGTCCCAGCTATTGCTGCCGTCAGTATCCTTAGAGTGCTCAGCATTTCCCATGAAGTTATTGTGGAATACTCTGTTTCCTGTGCTGTGCATTACATCCAGGCCCACGGGGTTGTTGCTGATGTTATTCTGATAAAACTGATTGTCGTTTGAGAGGTTTAGCCAGATGCCCGTAGCCGCATTGCCATAGACTGTATTGCCATGAATGGCGTTTTCGCTGCAGGAGAGAAGCGATATGCCGTTCTGACTGTTTTTCGAGGCATTATTTCCTGCGATCTGGTTGCTGTCCGAGGCGTACAGGAACATGCCGCTGAATTTATTGCCAATAAGGCGATTGCCGGATATCTCATTTCCATTGGAGTTCACGAGGCGCATGCCGAAGCGTTCTGTGATGTTGTTCTCTACAATCCTGTTGTTCTTCGAATCAAAGAGAAATATAGCATCGTTGGTGATGTCATTATTCTTTACGGTGACATTCTCGCAGTATGCAAGTGTAAGATGGGCGAGATCTCTATCTTGAATCTGCCCGCCAAGGCTTCCGAAGAGATAGACTATCGGATGGGAGTCCACAACATTGGATTCATCAATGGAATTGTTGAATCCCTGCTTGGTCTCGGATTCAGTGTAAAAGCCCCATTCCACATTGCGGAAATCATTGGCTGAAAGCCTATTTTCCGATGAATCCAGCAGGATGATTCCCTTGGAGCTGTTTGCTATCAGGTTGGAGGAGATGATGCTCTCGGCACAGGATGAAATCTGTATCGCAGTGTCTGTTATGCCGGAGATCTGGTTTTCAGAAAAGTTGTCATTTCTGCTCAGGTCCATCTCAAGTCCTACGGTGCCATCCTTTATCTCATTGGAATTCATGGAATTGTGGCTGGAATTTTGCATCATGATGCCGCATCCTGTAGTGAGAATGCTGTTGTTCTTTATCTCCAGCAGATCTGCATCCTTTGCATAAAGGGCATTCGTGCAGCGCATAATCGCATTATCCTTTATCTCATTGTTCATGCTGCTGGCGATGATAATGCCGAAGGTCGCATCATTGATTTCATTGCCCACCAATGCAATTTCGCTGGCATTCGCGATATTTATGCCTTGTGTGATATCGCCCGCTGAGCTTCTGATCCGGACCCTATTTTGGGAAATCGTGTCGATGCTGCTGTTCAAGATCCACATGCCATATCTCTTGCTCTGTATATCGTTGCTCTCGATCTGGCAGCCCTCAGCATGGTCAAGCCACAGTCCCCAATAGGCATCCGATATTTTATTGCCTGCAATCCTATTTTTAGTGGCTTCTCGAATTACTATGGACACATTGCAGCCAACGATATCGTTTTCTGAAACCGCATTATTGGTGGCATTCTCCCAGATTGCCACTGCCCCCTGGCTGTCCGTCATTGTATTTTTAGCAATTACGTTTTCATTCGAACCGCGCACCAGTATGGTAGGATTTGACTTCTTCAAAACATTTTCCTTAATGGTGTTTTTGTTGGATTGAATATATATCGCCGGTCCGGAGAAGTCCTGTATGGTTATGCCCTGCAAAGAGCAGCCATCTGCAGTTATGGTGATTCCTGCCTCCAGGCCGTCACCTTTGAGGACTATAGGCCCGGTCTCACCGATGAGAGGCATCAGAGAAAGGCTCTTGTTCAGGACTACTTCTTCTTTATATTCTCCCGGCTTTAGGTATATGGTATCGCCATTGCTGGCTGCATTAACGGCTTGCTGTATATTCTGGTAATTGGCAAAGCCGCTGTCGTCCACAATATATGTTCTTGCTCCATCGATTGGCATGAGCCCGATGAGCAAAGCCATAAAGATGAGCATCGGAATTTTGGGCATGAGGGCTAAATCTGCCTGCCGCTTCTTATAGTTAATGCAAAGCCGGGCAGAAAAATGCCTCATCATCAACCCCTTTATTTCCAGTGGAAAAATAAACATCGCATTTTTTCTTCATGGGTCGTGAGGTGCCTATAAAAAAATCAAAATGTATGTTTGTGATAATAATGTTATTTTGGAAGTGATATATCCTGGAAGGATGATTGCAGGGCAAAACCTTATTTACTCTCTCATCCAAAGCCGTTGGTGGTGATGCGATGACAGAAATTGTGCCGCATAAACACTGTATGGTCTGCGGCAATGCCGTGCGCCCTGACGAGAATTTCTGCGACGAGCTATGCGAGTCGAAATTCAAATCGGCTCAGAGAAAGCAGCAGCTTTTATTTCTGGCATTTCTTGCCATTATGGGATTGATCCTATTCATGCCGTCGATCCTGAAGATGTATGGGTGAAGGATGCGACCCATAGCTGTTCTTTTTGCTATCCTCATCGTGAGCGCTATTTCCGCCTGTTCAGCTGCAGGCAGCGAATATATCGACATAAAGGATGTGACCATGCGCTTGGACGGCCCTAATGCCACATTTGAGTTGAACTATACCCTGGATACTTTTACTCGCTTTTACGTCTCGGCTCTGGGATGCAGATATCTGGAGCCTGAACTGACGTCGTTTCTGGGGAGCTATAGAGATGTCGAGCTTATAAAAGCGGATACCGAAGGCGCAACCATGCAGGTGGCGGGCGCAGGCAAATATAATAGCGGCTATTATCTCTTCGACTCGATGCCATTTGGCAGTAAGGAAAAGCCATTGAATAAAACCATCCTCAGTTTCTCGGTTGTGTATCCCAGCGGGCGGATCAGAAAGTTTTACAATGTAACGGGCACGCAAAACGTCTTTTCCCAGGTGGCTCAGCAGGTAAAATCAGCTAAGGAACGCAGCCAAAGCTAATGATAATCCTAAGGTTTGCTCGCCATATCAAGTGTGAGGGCTCTCAGCAATTGCTCATATGATCGGCTTGAACAGGGCAGTCAGCACAGTCATAGCGTAGAGTACTGCGGCAACAAGTCCTGCTTCGATGACATACAGGCCGATATTAAAGGGGTCCATCTTATTTTCTGCTTCAGTCATATTGTTTCCCATATCGCGCTTTATTCAATTAAGTATTAAAGATTTATTGATGGTCCGCCATCAGAACTCTTGAGTCCTAACGATCGAATATCTTTTATAGCTAACAGGTTCATTAACTTTTAATTGGTGAAGTTATATGATCAAGAAAGTGGCATTAATGCTATTGCCGACACTATTGCTATTAGCATCAGCCTCTCTGGTGCAAACGGGTCATGCAACTGATCAGGTCTGGAATTCTCAGATCTGGGATTATGGAAGAGAATACGCTCCCCAGGACTATCTCGCCAGCCCGTCGGGCGTGCATGGCTGGCAGGGAGATGTCTTCTCCTACTACAATTATCAGGGAAAGACCTATAGACCCGATCGATACTATTACCCCAGCGGCATATGGTACCCTTACTATTACCGATACGGATACTATCCATACTCCTACCGCTATTATTGGTACCCCTATTCCTACAATAACGGTTACTGGTGGTCCTGGTAGCGTCTCTAGCTTCTGCACGGGGTTCATTCATCTTTTTGCATAATGGGAAATCAGTGGCACCAAGAGTAAAGGAGACTATTCCGCATCGAAATTTTTTCCAGCCCAGACCTGAGTTGATCACTCTTATTTCTCATGCTGCATTTAATGCTATCCCAATGCTACATCCCAATGCTACATCCCAATGCTACATCCCAATGCTACATCCCAATGCTACATCCCAATGCTACATCCCAATGCTACATCCCAATGCGGCGCGTTTTTAGGGCAGAGATTATAAGGATTCTCGACCGGCTATCCTGCGAGCCTTCTCCTCCTCGCCTTGGGGCACAGGAATCTCGATATTAAAGGAAGAGCGGATGGACAGGCCCACCAACTGGGTGAATGAAAATACCAGCACAGCAGGCTTTTTGCCTTCTTTTTCTGAAAATGCCACACCATCCCGTCTCATCAGAAACGACTGGAAGGGGTAGACGGCGCCCTCATAGATGATTCCGTCATCAGCGATGTAGGCATCTTTTGGGGAAGAGAGCGCATATTTAAGCGCTATTCTCGGGGCAATCCTGGAGACGGCGAAGAGCAAGGCCATAACTGCAAGGAGAAATGCTCCGGTGAGACGGCCTTCCTCTCCCGCAAAGATTATCATAATCAGGGCGGCGAATGCCAGCATTCCGCCGATAACGAGAAACATGGCATGATTTCTCTCTTGATAATCCGCATATTCGCGCCTTGCGCTCTGCTCAGCCTCTTCTGCGGAGTATGTCCAATGGGCAAGCAGCTGCGAGCTGTTCAGAATGCCATCCATGACCTTAGCACGGTGAAAGAATAGCACGGCGACAGCAACTGCCGAAGCGACAAGGAAGAATGAGACAAATGCGACCGCATAGCCTCCGGAGAAGCCGTCTGTAAAGTATAGCGCATAGATGCAAACGACAGAGAATACCGCGCCGAAAAGCAGCGATCGATGGCACCATTTCCACTGAGAATTCTGCATCCTTATCCTCTTCATGACCTTTTATGATCGGCGGTATAAAAATTTCACTCCATTCGGTATTATTCCAGCGGAGTAAGCACATCAGAGGTTTTATATGCCAATACTGAGCAGATGCAATCGTGAGACCTAATCTGAAAGCTTATATATTGCTCACATCATTATTATTTGTTATATATATTTTTTACAGTGCCAGCGCAAACGATACAAGTTTTGATGGGCATGCGCTTGAGCATTTTCAGGATGTGGGCGCCTGGGGTTGGATTGTCTCGGTAGGCAATGTCACCATCGGACCTGCCGATATGGCGGGGATGAACATCTCGGTTTATATGACCTCCGCGAATCCGGATGAATATCCGCCAGGATTTATTGATCCAGATATTGCAGTGGGCGATCACGTAGCCGTCTATGGATCTCTGCAAACGACACAGCCGGGAGACTATCACGTTTTGCTGGTGGGATCTAAAAATTACTACCTCAAGCGCGACCTCATCTAGATGAGGATAAGCAAATCCTTTTTTGCCCATGAGCCCATGACGGTAGTTTGGAGGTCGATTTATGAGACTCTTAATTGGGTTTATGCTTCTCGTTTTGATTATCGGCATGGCGGAATCGATACAGGAAGGAGGCGCAAATAATGGAAAAGTGCTCCTTCTGGGCAGCTTATCCAAGAATGCAATGGATCAGCCTAATCCTGCAAACAATACAAATGTCACGAATCTAACCAATATCACAAGCCCGGCCAGCGGGGCAATTGCCATAAAGAATCCCATGAGCACAATCCCTGTATCCAAGAAGGTCAGAGGCACGAGCCTGCCCAACTCCATACAAGCTAACACGATTGCATATCAATTTACAACCTGATATAAAATTGCTCAACTATCTCTCTTTTTTGGCAGGCACAGGGAAGAGCGCTCTCTTATCGACTTGCCGGTCATCTGCACCTTTCTGGTTTGCATAGTCCATGCCTTTCGTTTTGGCTACAGCATAAAGCTCAAATTTCCTGTACAAATGATTATGCTGCGGGAAACGGGTAATATTACTATTGGATTTATATTGAATCTAACTTGCCGCAGTTGGACCCCAGAATCTTCTCCATCTCAAAAGCACTGGAACACTCCCGCCAGATATAGAGTGCAGCAGGCAATCCGGAATTAGCCGCTTTATATACGCCTGTAAGAGCTGCCCCATACATTCGCGGAAAGTCCCTGAATTTTTCGCTGGACATAATAGCGATAAATTTGTCCAGATACCTCATTCCCGTGCAGATCTTCTTACTTTTCAGGATCGGTTCCTGCCCGGACATCATATCCAGCCAGGCATTCATCTCTTGAATAAGGTATTGCTTGGTCAAATCCTTTACGATGATATATGATTTTCCCCGGCAAATATTATTATAGAATTCTTTGAAATCATTTCCTTTAGAGAGGGTATAGGCGTGGCCTATCATGCCTGAGTGTGTATCTGTAGATGCAATCAGCCCTTTTTCATATCTTCTGGCCAGCTCCATTATTATCTCATTTTTTCTCCTGATGCGGTGCATATTGTACTCCAGGACGGGAAAGAGCTTGATGAGATCTGGTATGACTGCAAGATTGGGTTTTTCTCCTGCTTCAAACCATAATGGGTGATTGTAGACAAATGGCAGCTTCTCGCTCTTCAGGAAATCCAGGAAGCTGAGAAGGTCACCTTGCAGGGCAATATTTTCAAGTTCCTGAAACTGACTATCATCTAGCTCATAGACATTGATATGAATGGTATGGCCGACGCGTTCCATGTCTTTGATTTTTATCTCCACGCCCCTCACCAACCCCTCAAGCTTTGGGCTGATGCTATGATATGCAGCCATAGCGTCGTGATCAGTGAATGTTACGAAATCCATGTGTTTCGCTCTTGCTTTTTGAAATAATCTCATAGGCCGCAAGGATGAAACAGGAATGACATCTGAGGAGAAAAGAGTATGAACATGAAGATCCGCGGCCATCCACCCGTCCTCTCGCAGGACGTCTGCTTCCTCGGAGGAGAGCATCCCAGTTGCAGAATCACTTATCATTCATCATTATGGTAGACCCTGATTTCGCCATAAATCTTATGCATTTAAAGTATATAGAGACATACAAAATCAGGTATCATCCACCTGGTATTGTTAGCATGGTTTAATCCATATCGCATTTCAACAGAAGCGACGGAAAACGAACTAGGATGTTATGGGAGTATGGAAGCTCCAGCCCGATCAGGAGGAATTATGCACATGCGTGAATTATTCGAGGATGAAAGAATGAAAACCGCCATTATGAGTTGCCATTATGATTAGCCATCATGATCTGCCATCATGATCTGCTATCATGATCTGCTATCATGATTTCATGATAAATTGATGCTGGCAATGCCGCCCGATGGAGGAAAGGGAGCATCACCAGCGCCAATACTTTTTAAAAAAATAGTAATATTATTTCAATAGACCCTCGGGAACTCTGCCTCGCCAGGTGCTTTGAAACAGGTGCAATCGAAGATACCCTTTGCAGATTTAAGTTTTGCATCTCCGATGTAGCTGGCTGGCATGGTAAGATAGCCGCCGGAACAACATGGCAACCAGTCTTCGCTTGAGGTCTTTTTGTAATATGGCACTTCAAGCGTCATGATCTTTTCGATATGGGAGGTTCCCCAGTAGTCCTCATCTATCTCAATTACTGGGCTCTTCCAGGCACTGCTGAGTATGCCGGAGCCCAGTCCTCTCAATGAAGTAAAATCCATGAGTGGCGTCTTCTTGTCGCTGGCGAGTTTTCCTGCATAGTCTACATCAGATTGAAGGACACCAATATGGGCCTTGCCGTCGGTCACGTCCTCGTTGATATTCATCTGGGTGTAGCCCATTCCCTCCCAAACCGGATCGTAGGTATAATTGAATTTCTCTTTGGCATTGATTTCCAGCTCCTTGTCCAGTGCATGGGCGTATTCAACCTCGTGATGCATGCTTGTGCCGGCACGGTAATTTTTCACCCAGGTTTTTTCCTTCAGCAGGGAGCTGTAATCTACGGGGTTTGCGGCAAAGTAGCCTGTTCCTGCCGATATCTTCATGGGTGCATATGTCATAGACATGTCTTCCTTCAATTGAATACAATTCTGATTGAAGTCATTGTAATCACTGTATAAAGGATGATTTTGCTTCATCATCTTTTGATAGGTCAGAGTGGACTCACCTTTCAGAGAGCCGCTGCCATGAGCATAATTCTTGACGGCGACATTTCCAGATTCAGCATACATGTAGGTCATAAAATATCCACTGGTCTGCACCTTTTGGTCCATATTGAAAGTAATATTCTTTTCTTCATATGATCCAGGGCCGACCAATGATCCTGAAGGCACCGCTGCATTGGAACTGCTGATGAACAAAATCAGAATAAGTGCCAATGATGCGATTAAATGGGCATTTTCTTGGCGATTTCTGCTAAGAAATGCCGATAGCCTATCCATAATCCCTCTTTCCATCCTGCATCACCTCAATATCTTAACAATCAAAGCCGGGGCGCATGATGAGATAAATAGACTTCCTTTATAGAAAAAAGATAATATATTGTGGTCCGGTCAAATATGATCCCATGAATTAGCATCTGGTGTATGAAAATCCGATTTTGAATATAGATCTATATTTCCCAATGAATCCCAAGTACCTTTGATTTTTGCTCAGCCTTATGATTGCATAAAACCCATTGATTCGACGGAATTCCGGAACTTCTATGTTGTCCCTATTTCATTTTCTATCGTTCAGATATGGACTCTATATGTGAAACCGCTAAATAATTCGCGTCCACTTCTTCTGTGAGGACAACCATGATCTCAGTCTCCCAATCAGACGCCAATACCGAAAAATGGCAGCTATTTCTGACGCAGATATTTCCTGAGAAATCCGAGGTTATCAAACAACCCCTGAAGATCCTTTTAGTCGATGACAGCTTAATGGATCAGATAATTGCTGGAGAAATGCTCAGGAAGCTCGGTCATGAGGTGGCTGTAGCTGGCAATGGTGCTGAAGCCATACAAGCGATAGAACATAAATATTATGACCTCCTGATCATGGACGTCCATATGCCCGAAATGGATGGGCTCCAGGCAGCAAGGCACATTCGAAATCGTTATGGTGAATTGATCAGGATTATTTTCGCCACGGGATCGCCACCAGACATCTATCGAGAGATGTGCTTTGATGCGGGGGGCGACGATTTTATGACAAAGCCACTCACAATCGCTCGCCTGCGAGCGGCAATCGACCTTGCTATGAGGCGATAATTCTTTTGGCTATATGAAACCGCACTACCCAAGACAGATTTTCCATTTTTCCAGATTTCCCGGGAATAGCGAAGGGCATTTTTCTTAGGAGTCTTCATGTTTCATCTATTAGATCAATATACAGCTATTTTCTCAGGAGATTTCTATTTGCAGAATGATTTTATCGTCGCAGCATTCCTTTATAATCCGGGCAGAATTGAGACCCCTCGGAAGGCCCGACCTCTCTAACAAAAAGACCGTGGATCTCCTGGAAAAATGAACTGGCCTTTTCTCGTTCTGCCCTATAAAAACAGTGCTGGCAGTTCGCCCGACGAAACACACTCCATTGCCTTCAAATTGCGTTGGATCTGCCAGCCACCCAATAATCTATATACAACTCCCTGAAATATAAATTGATTTGCAGAATCTATATTCTATTTGAATCAAATCTTTATTTGCCCATGATGTTTCCCCATCGGAGGTAACATAATGAACCGCAGATTGCTATCAGCAGGTCTTCTCTTGATTGTGGCAGTCTTCTCCGGTTTGGTCTCATCAGGAATTGGAGAGGATGCAACTGGAAATAGCGAATCGGCTAAGAATGTGATTCTCTTGATAGGAGATGGGATGGGATTTCCTCAACTGACTCTGGCACGAATTGAGAAATCCAATGAAAATCTATCCGAATACGCTTCCGTTAACCTCTCCATGGACGGCATGGAGCAGACGGGATATGTCAGCACATACAGCGCCAACTCATTTGTAACCGACTCAGCCCCGGCGGCAACGGCAATGGCTACCGGCGAAAAAACCAACAACGGAGTACTCAGCGAGGATAAAACGGCCTTTCCAAAGAAAAGAGATGGCAATAACCTGACAACGATTTTGGAGCTTGCTGAGAAGGATGGACTTTCCACGGGGCTTATTACTACTACAAGAATCACCCATGCCACCCCCGCGGCATTCTATGCGCATGTGGATAACCGGGACAATGAGAGCGAGATCGCGTCTCAACTCCTGAGAAGCGGAACAGATGTAATCCTGGGCGGCGGAATGCAATATTTTGTTGGCAGGAATCATACTGACCCCGCTGGAAAGATGGGCGGAAGAGATGATGATAGATATTTGCTGGCGGATTCCGTTTCTCTGGGATACACTCTCGTTTTCAATGGTACCGGTCTGCAGAAAATCGATGCGGCAAAAACCGATAAGCTTCTTGGACTGTTTAGCAGCTCTCATATGCAATACGAGCTGGAGAGAAATGAGCTGGAGAGAATATCATCGGAAGACAAACAGCCGGGTCTTGCATCGATGCCCCGGAAAGCCATTGAACTCCTTTCCCGCAATCCCAAAGGCTTCTTCCTCATGATTGAAGGCGGAAGGATAGATCATGCCGGACATGAGAGAAATCTGAGCAGGATTGCATCGGACACCCTTGCCTTTGATGATGCAGTAAAATCTGCTCTTGATTTCGCCTCAAAGAAGAATGATACCCTGGTCATAGTAACTGCTGACCATGAATGCGGAGGATTGGTGCTCCAGCCAGAGAACTTTACGGACTATGAGGGTGGGCTGCTCGATCCGATCTTTGCCTCGGGGACGGTCAGAACTGCGGGACCAAGATACGATTTTATAACGGAAATGGATGAGGCAACTCATACCGCTGTTGATGTTCCCATTATGGCTTCCGGCCCGGGTGCGGAAAAGGTCAGCCACGGAAAGATTGACAACACCAGAATATTCCAAATAATGAAGGAGGCACTGGGCCTTTAGCCCATTTTTTAAAGGTGATCGTATGGTCCTGGCGATTTCTCTGATTAAAGTGGTCCCGGATCATGAAAAGATCGTTTATCATGCCCTGAAGGATGTTGATGGAGTGAAAAACCTCTATCACATCTTTGGAGAACACGATTTTTTCATGATGATCGAGGCGAATGATATGAGCGACCTTGGAATGACATTGGCACGTATTAAAGAGATGTGCTATGTGGAGGCAATCAGGAGCATATTGGTGGCTCCAACAATATGGCGAGCTATGAATAAAAGCAATATAAAAAATTTTTTAGCTCCTGCGGCTTGAATGATTTGCCTCTGCCATCTGGAGAAAAATCAGGAATCTTAGAATTGCTCAACATTCAATGCCTTCTCTCATGTTTTTCGATGCTTTGAATATTTTGTTTCCAGATACTTCAAAAACTTATTATACATCGAGAATCCATAGCATTAAGAGAGGATGTTTCCATACAAGAACCACATATACGAGATTGTATTTATAAATTGGCAGTCGTAATTCTCCTTATGGGACCCGCGCAGGGTGCAATGATCAGCGTTAACCCTGGCGAGATCATCCAGGCCGCCATAGATGCCGCCAGCCCAGGGGATACGATCCTCGTCCAGAGCGGCACCTATTACGAAAATGTGAACGTCACTAAAAGGCTAACCCTGAAGGGGGTCGGGATGCCGATAGTGGATGCCGGAGGCAGATGGGATGCAATAGCACTTTCTGCAGATGGTATCATTTTGGAGGGTTTTGAGGCGACCAACTCGAGCTACGCTCTAGAGGCTGGAATCAAAATAATCTCGAGCGACAACACCGTGAGAAATAATAACGCAAGCTGCAACAACGGAACCGGCATCTTTGTGTGTATCTCCAGCCGCAATAATTCGATCATCGATAACGTCGTCAGCCGTAACAACAAGAGCGGCATCTTTCTCTGGAATTCCAGCTATAACGCCGTATCCGGGAATACAGCTGGCTTCAATAAATGGAATGGAATAAGGCTCATGGATCTTTGCAGCAACAACTCAATCATCCGCAACAAGGCAGATCATAACGAGATGCACGGGTTGTCTCTCGAAAGCTCCAGGTATAATAAAATCACCGAGAATGATGCCAGCTACAATGACCTGGATGGAGTCCTGCTCGAAGACTCCCCAAATAACACAATTGAGGGCAACGATGCCCACCACAATAAGAAAAACGGTATCCGTCTGCTGAATTCTTCCCGAAGCAAGGTTACGAAAAATAAAGCCAACGACAACATATGGGGCGTATTCTTCCACGAATCAGGTAACAGCACAGTCGAAGGCAACATAGCCAGCAACAACAACTGCGGAATATATCTATCCCACACCCGGAACAGCACGATGAGGCGTAACCTGATGTCGGACAACCGATACAACTTCGGAGCCGATCAAGCCAATGATGTCGACATCACCAACCTCGTAGATGGAAAACCGATATATTACCTTGTGGGCGCTTCGGATAGAATAATAGATTCGCCTGCCAGCGCGGGCACCGTTTATTGCATCGACTGCAATAACGTCACGGTAAAGGGCCAGAAACTCGCAAACAACATCTATGGAATCTATTTCAGCAACACCAGCAATTCGAGGGCGGAAGACAACAAAATCAGCAATAACTTGAACGGCATATTCCTCGAAGGTTCTTCTGCCAACGTCCTTGCAGACAACGCCGCAAGCGAGAACAAGAACGGCATATATCTCAATACATCAGATAAAAACGATCTTGTGTCTAACCGTGCCTCAAATAATTCTTACGGCATCGTTCTCAGCTCATCCTGCGAAAACGAGGTCGCTTCCAACCAGGCCAGCGTCAATTTCGTGGGAATCGACCTCTATGACGCCAGCGATAATAACTTCGTCCAAGGGAACAACGCAACTGAAAACGGAGTTGGAATCCATCTCAACTCTTCGAGCAAAAACACCGTGGTTGGCAACAACGCCAGCGAGAGCGAACACATCGGCATCTATCTGGTCAGGGATTCGAGTGAAAATAGCATCACAGAGAACAAAGCCGGAAACGCCTGGTTTGGCATCTATCTCATAGAGAATTCCTCACGCAATGTCATCGCGGCAAACGACGCCAGCTACAATCGAGTCGGCATATTTCTCAGGGATTCGACTGGCAACAACCTGAGCGAGAACGTTGCCAGCCGCAATGATATGGAAGGCATCCGCGTCCAGAACTCCGCCAGCAGCAACCTTGCAGGAAACAATGCCAGCGACAACCATTTTGGGATGTGCCTGTCCTTTTCGAACAAAACCACCATGAGAGACAACCGGATGTGGAACAATCGATATAACTTTTATGCCGATGGTGAGAACGATATCGATGCCTCCAATCTCGTGAATGGGAAAAAGGTTTGCTACCTTGTGAGCGCTTCTGACGAGGTAATAGATTCGTCCACCGGTGCAGGACTGGTCTATTGCCTGAATTGCCGCAATATCACTGTGAGGAGTCAGAACCTCACGAATAACACCTACGGAATCTGCTTTTTCAACACCAGCGAATCAAGAATAGAGAACAACCGGATCAGCGATAACCAGATTGGGATCATCCTCAACCAATCAAGCAACAACGAGATCATCGATAACGACGCCAGCGGCAACAGCATGTGGGGAATCTGCCTCAACCTTTCCGGCGATAACCTCATCAAGGGCAACAATGCCAGCCATAATGGTCGCGGCATCGATCTCATCGACTCTAAAAACAATACGATAGCATCCAACGATGCCCGCTATAATGATCAGGAGGGCATCATCCTCGAACATTCGCCCGACAACACTATCCAGGCAAACGATGCCCAACATAACGATTGCGGCATCCGCCTCGATAATTCGTCAAACAACATGCTCAATGCCAACAACCTGGGCAACAACGAGAACGGTGTATGTCTCAGAAGTTCCGGCAAGAATGGGCTTGATAGCAATTCGATGTACGACAACGTCCAGAACTTCATAATCGACGGACAGACGCGCCAGGATTTCGATAATCGGGTCGATGACTCAAACCTCCTGGACGGAAGGCCGATCTGCTATCTGGTCGACTCCCGCGATACAGTCATAGACTCATCATTGGACGCGGGATCGGTAGTATGCGTGAACTGCACCAACGTCACCGTTAGAGATCTGGATCTCAGCGGAAACTGCGAAGGAATCATATTCTTCGAGACAAACGGATCGACGATCGTGGGCAATAACCTCAGCGGAAACGTTTACGGCATCCGCCTCACCAGGTCCAGCAATAACACTGTGAAAGGCAACAACGCCAGCAACAACACCTGCGCCATATCCCTTCTCGATTCCACCCTGAACGTTCTCGAAGGAAACCGCGTCGGCGAGAACAACACCTATGGAATCCGGCTCATTTCCTCGATTCACAACGTCATGAGAGGCAACCTCATGTCCGGCAACAAATACAGCTTCTATGCCGACGGCGAGAACGAGATCGACACTACCAACCTCGCGGACGGGAAGCCGATACTCTACCTTGTGGGCGCTTCCGGGGAGATAATAGATTCATCCAAAGATGCAGCCACAGTTTGCTGCATTGACTGCAATAACATTACGGTGAGGGGGATGAACCTCACGGGTAACGTGCACGGTATTTGCCTTTACAACACCAGCAATTGCAGGCTGGAAGACAACCGGGTTGGCGAAAACGAGCGCGGCATTCTCCTCGATAGGTCCGGGAACAATACTGTCATCGATAACGATGTTGACGGAAATGAGCTGGACGGGATCGTCCTTTCTGGGTCCCATCATAACGATATCTCCGGAAACCTTGCCCGCGAAAACGGCAGGCACGGAATCCTGCTGGAAAATTCATCGAACAACAGCGTCCAGGTCAACAGAGTCCTTCTCAACCGAGGCGGGGGGATTTATTTTGAAGGGTCATCCGACAATGTGGTCGAATCCAACGAAGCCAGCCAAAACGAGCAGGGAATATGTCTGAGCGCCTCGGAGAGCAATGAGCTGAAGAGCAACTCGATGTCCGGCAACCGCTACAACTTAGCCATAGGCAGAGCGCCCGGCGAGGCTTCAGTTGAGCAAAACCTCTCGGAGCTGGACAATGCCATCAGTTCCGACAACCTGGTCGATGGAAAGCCGGTCTATTA
>JAQVZT010000262.1 GCA_028708055.1 Methanothrix sp. | reverse complement strand
GCTATCAAGAAAGTGCAGGAGAGATTCACGGTGGCCATGGTGGGAGACGGAGTGAACGATGCTCCCGCTCTGGCTTCCGCCAATGTGGGCATTGCGATTGGCGCAGGAACGGATATCGCGATAGAGGCGGCTGATATAATATTGGTTAGAAATGACCCGCGCGATGTGGCCAATATAATCCGCCTCTCCCGCAAGACCTATGCCAAGATGCAGCAAAACCTGCTTTGGGCCACGGGCTATAACATCGTTGCCATTCCACTGGCCGCGGGCGTTCTTTACTCCTACGGCATTCTGCTCAGCCCGGCAGCAGGAGCGGTGCTCATGAGCCTGTCCACGGTGATTGTTGCAATGAACGCCCGGAGGCTTTCTTTATGATATGCATGTCCTTATGATATGCATAGCAATTATTGCATTCAGCATAATCAGTATGCAAAGCATATGCAAGAGAGTGGTGATGTCATGAATGATATCGAAAAAAATATCAAAAAAAATCTGAGATTGAAATCTCTCATGGTCCTCATGATCATATTGGGGATAAGTTGCATAGCATGCGCCTCGAATGAGCTTGGCTTTGGGCCGCAAACGACAGGTGGAGAGCCACTTTGGAGGCTACTCACCGCTTCCGATGCCATGAACGCCAACCTCTCCAGAATGGAGACTGCCCTTGAGGACGCCAGCCTCGCTCTCACAGAGACCGGAATTGACGGGCCTGCGGCTAATGCAGTTCTATTGAACCTGACAAGGACAGATCCTTCTGTCATCGACTGCATAACCATTGATGCCAGCGGCATCGTGCAGGAGGTTGAGCCGGAATCATTCGAGAGCGTGAAAGGGGAGAACTTGATAGGGCAGAGCCAGGTTAATGATACAATAAGAACCGGAATGTATTCAGGAATACATTTCATAAATGCAGTGGAGGGATTTCAGGCCATCGACTCCGAGATGCCGGTATTTGACAGAAATGGAACGATTATCGGTACAGTCAGCCTGATGTTCAATAGCAGTCAGTTCTTTGGAAATGTCCTCAAGTCATTTCAGCCGACAGGAAACTCCAATATTTGGGTGAGCCGGGCGGATGATGCTACAATCCTGTTTGACACCGATCCCTCGCAGGCATTCTTCAATAAAAGCTCTTCTCTGTACCAGGATTACCCAGAACTCTTGAGTCTATTCGACAGGATGAGCCTTGAGAGAACAGGCTATCAAACCTATGATTTCCTGGACGAAGTTCATTCCAAGATCATAAAGAAGGGATGCTACTGGACTACCATCCCCAACAGAGGCACGGAGATGAGGCTTGTACTTACACTCGAACTCTGATAGACCGAAGATGGCCGGATTGTCACCAGGTCGCCAGAAGAGCCGCAAATCTGCTCCACCGTCGCGGAGGGGTACCAATGTCGGTACTCTCTTCTATTTCCTCCGGACCGTGTCCAGAATTTTTCGATGAACAACCATTTATATCAAAGATATCATATTAACCGACATTAACGGGCCAGTCTTTCCCAGATTGATGCTGCGGAAAGTCCAATTTTGCCCTGCGATCCGCAAGCATATGCCCGGGGGAGATAATGGAGAGCTTCAATAAAGTAGATGATTTAAGGAAGACTTGGCCGGACAAGTTTGCTACAGAGGAAGAGATCTTTAGTCATATCCATGCAGGCAATAAGATCTTCATAGGTACTGGCTGTGGCGAACCCCAATATCTGGCTCAGGCACTGGTGAACTATGTCAGTCGCAATCCTAAAGCGTTTTTCGGTATCGAGATCATTCACGTATGGACTGTTGGCGCTGCACCCTACATGGATGAAAAATTTCGCGACAACTTCCGTATCGATTCGTTCTTCATAAGTGAAGGCACGAGAAATGCGATCAATAGAGGTGCTGCAGACTACACGCCAATATCGCTTTCAGCCGTTCCCGGTCTCTTTCGAAGAGAGATCATACCAATAGACGTAGCGTTAATCCAGACTACTCCACCCGATAAGCACGGATATATGAGCCTGGGAATAAGCGTAGATATCGTAAAGGCTGCCACCCAGAAGGCATCGTTGATCGTGGCCCAGATAAACTCCCATATGCCTCGTACCCAGGGTGATGGCTTCATAAATATAAAAGATGTAGATTTCATTATTCCTCGCGATGAACCATTGTTGGAATATGCAGTAGAAGACCCGGGGGAAGGCATCAAAGCAATAGGCAAATATGTTGCCAGGATCATCGAGGACGAATCAACGCTGCAGGTTGGATATGGCATCATACCCAATGCTGCGATCGCATATTTGGGGGAGAAAAAGCATCTTGGTATACATACTGAGATCTTAAGCGACGGCATCATTGATTTGATGAAAAGGGGTGTGGTTGATAACAGCAAGAAGTCCATAGATACAGGAAAGACGATAGCATCCTACTGTATGGGCAGAAAGGAAACTTACGAGTTTCTGGATGAGAATCCAACAGTCTCATTCAAGATCATCGATTATGTAAATAATCCATTGGTTATTGCCAAGAACAAGCTGATGACTTCCATTAACAGCGCCATGGAGATTGATTTAACCGGTCAGGCCACGGCAGAATCATTGGCCGGGACATTCTACTTCGGCATCGGGGGTCAGGCGGATTTCATGAGGGGTGCCGCGCTTGCGCCGGGCGGCAAGAGCATTCTGGCCCTTCCCTCAACCGCCATCAATGACACCATTTCCCGGATAGTGCCCTCCTTGCGTGAGGGGACTGGTGTAACATTTACCAGAGGAGATGTGCATTATGTAGTTACTGAGTACGGCATAGCATATCTGCATGGCAAGAACATCAGGGAACGAGCCATGGATCTTATTGCCATCGCTCATCCCAAATTCAGGCCGTGGCTCATTGAGGAGGCCAGGAGACTTCTGCTCATCTACAAGGATCAAGCATTCGTATCAGGGCCGAATGGGGTGTATCCGGAGGCTCTGGAGACATTCAGAACCACCAGGAGCGGGCTGCATATTCTCCTCAGGCCGGTCAAAATCGGAGACGAGCCCCTGATGAAGGACTTTTTCTATGGCCTTTCCAATGAAAGCATGTACAAGAGGTTCATGTCCGTTCGGATGGATATGCCTCATGATCGGCTGCAGGATTTTGGATTAGTGGACTATGCTAATCGTATGATGATCCTGGCCATTGTTGAGGGCGATAGCAGAGAAACCATCGCCGCCATTGGACAGTATGAGATAAATAAAAAGATGCATGCTGCAGAAGTGGCTTTAGTGGTAAAGGATGAATATCAAAATATGGGCGTAGGCCACGATCTGCTCACCTATCTCACTCGCCTGGCCAGACGACGGGGCATGTTGTGTTTTACTGCCGAGGTCTTGGTTGAGAATAAGCCGATGCTCAATCTCTTTAAAAATATGGGATTTGATACGGAAAAGAGAAGTGAGGATGGGGTCTACGAAATGCGCATGACGCTTCGAGATCTTGAGGGTTAGCCTGCGAAGTTGAGAAATGTCGGCCAGCAATCGGGCGATCACTGCTCTTTTAGCGCAAGTTCGCCGGTGCCTGAGAAATCGACAACCGGATTGGAGTCGATGGGATCCGGAAATGAGGAGATAATCAACTGGCCGCTATAGACCTTTTTGCCCTTGTGAAATTCTGCCTTAATGGGCTCCTTTATTTGAATGGGCTTGGACTTTGCTTTCACTTGCATCATGGCACGGAGGTCTGTCTGCGAGATAATCGCTTTGCCATGCCATCTCTCTTTTCCATCATCTGGAATGGTCAGCTCTATAATCCAATACTTCAGGGATAACGGAAAATCGTCCCACACCAGGCGACCATCGCGGCCAATTATCTTTGACGTTGACATATGGATCTATTGCATCTGCATGATCATAAAGGCCATAGTATTTCCAAAGAGGTGAAGATCATAAAGAACTTTCTCATGGAGGAATGGTGTTTTCAGCTGGCGCGCGCCTAGGTAGAGCAGCCCACAGGATTCCAGTCCAGCGACTCTTCAAAACGAGCAACACATGACCTGTATATCCATTTACCAGGGACTACAAATCGTCCTGCAGCTTTAAAACTGCCACAAAAAATGCATTGTTCCATTTTTTCAACATCATTCATCTCTGCAAGTATAAGACACTGCCTAAGGTGAAATTAGATTCTTGGATTATCCTGTCTCCAATGCATGCTGGAAGATGCGGCAGCATCGGATCGGAGCTTCTCGGGGAAAGCACACTGCATTACTAAGGAGC
>JAQVZT010000261.1 GCA_028708055.1 Methanothrix sp. | reverse complement strand
TTCCAGAAAAAGAAATACGACGGGGGAAAGCCTGTTTCGGGCCCCGTTTCAGTTGTCGTTTTCTCAGCTAATTCAATCGCTTAAGCCGGGGGCAGAATTTGGCCGCCCTGGGCCGATGGAGCAGCCATGGCCGCGACCTGGCCCTTCACTATTTGCAGGCTGGAAAGCAGGCCCTGCGTGACATCCAGGGGATATGTTGAGGTGATTACGACGCTGGTCTTGCCTACAGATACCGGTCCGCATTCGCAGTCCTGGCTATCTAACCAGTACATGGCTCGATAGACTTGGCTTGGAGCTCCAGCCATTGCTTCGAAAGGCTCACTCGTGACCATGAAGCCTTCTTTTCCGTCAATCGTCAGATCTGCGACATTAGTGGCATTGAGGCCCTCTCGCAGCATGCTCAGTCCCAAGAGGTTCTTGTGGGCTTTCAATGTGGCATCTTCCAGCTCGGCGTACTCTGCTATGTCAATTATCGCAAGTGTTGAATTGTCGACGATCAAACCCATCCTATAAGCACTGACCTTTTCATTTTCAATAGGCTGGGTATTCTGAACCTGATAATTGGCATTTAGATCAAACGATACCGTGTAAGGTCCGAGCTGTTGGCTATCCGGCACAGCCATAGCGACGGCCGACAGCATCAGCATCATGGTTGCTGCTAATAATAACTTCATTTAATTTTCACCTAGAGCCAATTGCTCCTTCATCCTAGAAAAGACTTGCTTTAATATGCCCCTCGTATATTTCCTCCATGATTCCTCCACAAAGCGCCAAGATCAAATATCCACCATCAAGAGAAACAGGCATGCAGCCGCAGAGAAATGAGCCGGGAATTTATTCACTAATACTTTTTTTGCCGCAGGCAAGGCAGATAAAGGTCGGATCACTGGGCGTCATCGACTTTGTCAGCGGCATTTATTCTTACACCGGTTCAGCGAGAGGTCCGGGCGGTCTCAAGCGCGTAGATCGCCACATTCAGGTACTAGAGGGAATAAAAACAACTCAACGCTGGCACATCGACTACCTCTTACCCCACACCAGCTTAGTGGAGGTGTTCATCACCAAACCCACCCAGGATCTGGAGTGTAGCATCGCGAAAGCCATTGGGAACCGGCTCAAAGCCGTGCCCCGTTTCGGCTGCACGGATTGCCGCTGCCAGAGCCACCTGCATTATGCTCTGGACCCACAGGAGATGCGAGCTGCAGCAGCAGCGGCTCACCGTGCGACCAGGATCTAAATGGCACTCTTATGGGCAGGGCAATGTCAGGACGGAGGTATTTCCCACAATGGTCTCCGACCTAATCTGCGCATAGCCCACGTACATCCCGTTCATCATAAGGGACGGCACGGTCTTGGCATTCTTCTGCACCCGCTGGCCGATCCTGGCAGTTCCCTGGATCTCGGAGCTGATCTCATAAACGGAGAAGCTATCGTTCTGGTAGATCTTGGTATCCTTTATGAGATCTTTGTCGATGTTGTAGGTCTCAGAAAAGACAGAACCCACCTCGTAATTCTTGGCACACAGAGCATTCCTAAGGTCACTTTGTGTGAGGGGAGGAATGTAGGGCGCATAATCATAATTGGCTGAGATGGTGAGCGATGCTTCTTCCCTACTCGAGTCCCGGTAGACCTCTGAGTCTATAGTTCTGGTAGCCATTCCGCTTCCACTTGTGGTGAGGGCCATCTTTTGGCCTTTAAATCCGATATCGGTCTGCAGTATTCTCGACTCTTCCATGTAGCCATTGACAAATATCCAGGAATGCTCCGTGAAGTTCTGGGCTAATAAATCATCCGTAGTTTGGACGCTAGCCGCATCATCATCATCTGCGTTAACAGTAGCCATATTGGCAGCGATGCAAGCAAGAACAAACAGCATCGTAAAAAGCATCCATCTCATCTTTGCGCCTCACTCACTTGATAGCAAGCAATGGCGCATTGAAATATAAATGTGATCCTGCAAGCATCCAATGAGGAGTGACAATGAGTTGTGCCGGTAAGCAATGCTGAAGAGAGGCATATTCTCAAACATTTTCTAAATATCCAAACGTTTTTCTAGATTGAGAAGCCAATGCCAATAGAGGCGGTTATATGCAGAAATCTATGCTCTATGTCTTGATGATTTCATTATTATTCCTATCATTTTTTATGGGTGTGGCAAGCGCACATGATCCATCAGAAGCAAGAGGTAGTGCTCATACTCATCAATTGCCTCCACCCTGGCCATATCATATGATAATGGTAGTTGTCGGAGTTATGTCTCTGACAGGTGGAGCATTCACGGCACGATACCTAAAGCAAAGGACGGGATGGGTGGGGTTACATAAAAAACTGGCACTGTTAGGGGTTGCATTTGTTCTGGCAGGCCTTTCTATCGCAGCATATATGGTATCCGTATACATGGAAACATTTTTTGTGCGAGAAATGCATGCATATCTGGGCGCCAGCGTCCTTGTTTTTCTCGTAGCGACTCCTCTGCTTGGAATATTCCAATTCAGATCAAAAGATATGAGAATACACACCATTCATCGATGGAGCGGACGTATTACGTTAATGCTAATTCTATTCGCGATTATAGCTGGAATTCAAATGGTAATATTGTACATTGCCTAGAATTAAGGAAAATGTCGAGATTTCCAGGCATCCCTAGGCAGCCGCCTTGTGACCACCCAGATCCTGGAGCATCCCGGCCCTGCGATAGGATCGTGCTCGTCAATGTCAGGATGTTTGAGATAATCAATCGATGAGAAGTAGCGCCATGGGCGTAGGATTTCCCGAAACAGGAAACTTTATGGCCATGCCTGCCCCTTCAGCCGTCTTTTTCATATTGACCCCCACTGCATGCTCTGGAATCCTGGCCATGGTTGGATGAACGCATATTCCATTTTCAACATTGCAGTTCTCGCACAGACGGCAGGAGCCGTTCGTCAGTGCCAAAGCCAGCGTATATCCGGCATTGAATGCGGTCTTCTCCAGCTCCAGCATGGCCAGCAGTATCCGCTTGTTCTCGCCCAGATACTCTCTCCAGAAGAGATCAGCCGTCTCTTTCTTCTCAGGCGGAGCATCCGGATCCAGCCAGTACCTGTAAATGGAGCAGATGATATCCGGATTTGCATTGGCTGAAGAGCTGAACTTCACCAGCAGAGCGTACCGGTACTCGGACAGGATCTTTCGGAACTCGTCCGCGGTGGGCACAAATGGCGGACAGGTCAGCTTCTTGCCGTAGCCCATGCAGCCAGTTTTGCATTTCAATGGAACACGGTTTTCCACAAATACCTGGGAAGCGTAAATTGCCTTAGCGTCAATCGCGCCTAGATCTTCAGCTGCCTTTTCCAGAAAGGCAAACCGACTCAGTTCTGCGTCATCCGATTTCATGTCTATCAGTTACAAGTCTGCATTATTCTGGATTATCTACCTATTCATTGCTCAAAGATTATAGATTTTTTTGGACAAATCAATCCGGACGATGAAGAAAAAGCCAAGGACAATTCTTCCAACAGATGTATCAATCAGAACTATTCATTAGTGATAATCATGGACAATGGCATCACCTGCAGCACTTCTGCTGAGAACGATTTGCAGAAAGCCTTGCAAGCCAGCAAGGCCCAGTACGAGCAGGCAGTCTCTATGATATCCGAGATTGTCTGGCGTTATGATGTCAATGACCAAGGTGAGCACATCAACTCCAGTATATCTACAGTTGCAGACAGACTCTTGGGCCTGCCTGCCGGCACGATCGGAGACAGCTTCGAAAAATACTTATCCTATATTCATCCCGATGACTTGCCGACTGTGCAAAGGACGCTTTTCGAAGTAATGCAATCGCGCGGAAAGAATCGGACCAAGGACAAAGCCGCAGAGTACCGTCTGCTAAAGGCCGATGGCACCTTGCTTTGGGTTCGTTCCAGGATTTCGGCATTTTCCCTGCCAGACGGGCGAGTCACGGTCTTTGGTACAACAAACGACATCACACAGCTCAAGCAGGCTGAGCACGACTACAGGACACTATTCCAGGAGATGTTGGATGGCTTTGCACTGCATGAGATCATTTGTGATGGGCAGGGCAATCCGATTAACTACCGCTTCCTTGATGTCAATCCGGCCTTCGAGCGCCTAACCGGTCTGAAAAAAGAAGACCTAATAGGCAGCACCGTTCTGGAGGTCTTGCCAGGCACCGAAAAGCACTGGATCGAGATTTACGGCAAGGTGGCGCTCACCGGCGAGCCTGCCTTCTTTGAAGAC
>JAQVZT010000260.1 GCA_028708055.1 Methanothrix sp. | reverse complement strand
TGCACTGCTCCAACCTCGGGGCGGATGCGCTGCATGCGGCCATCAAGAACTACTGGGTGAAGATCGGCAAGATCAAGCCCGAAGAGGCCAAGCCCGAGGAGGGCGAAGAGGGGGAGAGCTGCGGGACGTAAGTGAGACTGACGTGAAATTATTTTTTCTAAGGGGAAAAAAAATTGTGCGTATTTAACTATGATTGAATACACATGACCTTTGTCCCAAATTCAGCATCAGGTTTATAAATAGATGCTGGTATTTTGGCGGGATAAAATATCTATCCCGAGGATTTCATGGAGAAATTATATGATAAAACCATGGAATAGCTTTAATCCCGAAAAAGGAAACGAACTCCCCAAAGACGAAAGTGAACCTAGTAGCATTTATGCTTTCTTGACATCAGGGGGCATTTTTGAAAAGAAAGACTTCATTAAAACAAATAAAATAATAGATTCTGTAAATTCGGAGCTATCTGAAAGCAAGTGTTGCATTGGAATACAATGGGAAGAAAACTATTTTGATCCTAATTTTGAAATGCGGCAGGAAAATCTAGCAGAATATATTAATTTTTATGATCTATTTATCGGATTTGGGAACCCTTTATTATTTGAGGAAAGTTTAAATATAGCACAGAAAAATGAAAGAGATATCATTATTTTTCAAGATATTTCAGTTAAATGCAAAGAAATAATAGGTGATCAAAATATTTTATATAAATATTATTCGTCTGGGGATGAATTTGAAAGAAGATTACAAGTATTTTTAATTCGTTATGCATTAGAAAAGAAGATTTTAGGTAATTCCTCTAATAAAATCATTGATGTGTTTATCTGCTACTCCTCAAAAGATAAAGATTCTGTCAAAAAAATAGTAAATGACTTTAAAAAAAGAGGCATAACTTATTGGTTTGCTGAGGAATCAGTTCAATATGGCGATTATGTAGCTCAAAAAATTGAAAATGGATTAAATAGAAGCAAGTGCATCATGCCATGTTTAAGCAATAATTTTAAGAAATCTAATTGGGCGATGGCAGAGTATGGTGCATTCCTAAATTATGAGATTAGGGAAAATAATTTCCAACAAAAGGTTATCCCCATAGTGTTGGATGATTTAAGAGAAGATTATATCCCAATGCTGCTAAGAGATAAAAAAAGAGTGAGCTATAATAATAAAAATGAATATAAAAATTTTTTGAAGTATCTAGAAGAGATGTGATGTTTTTAAAAGAATAAATCATCATCAGACCACTGAAGATAGCAATTAAGCCGCAAGCCAGCTTTTTATCTCACTGGAGCGATTCAAGAGCCTCGTAATGTCCACCCCGCGCCCGTGCCCGCATGCGCGCGCGGCAGCTTGGGCGGGGGCACGCAGGCGCGGTGGAGGCCCCAAAGGCCGCAAATGTGTGCAGGCATTTCATCTGCTGAGCCGCAGGCATTGCCCTTAAAAAGAATGCCGATCCAAAGATGATGGAATTATATGCAGACCTTCACAGCCTTCATCCGCCGGGAAGAAGAAATGTTTATCGCCGAATGTCCTGAAGTTGGAACTGCCAGCCAGGGGACAACTATTGAGGAAGCGCTTGGCAACCTCAAAGAGGCTACGCAGCTTTATCTTGAAGAATTTCCTATCAATTCGAATCCCATCGTCTTCAGAACCATCCAGAGTTCTTGAACATCAATCGCAGGAATCTTTTGCATCGGCAGCAACTTCCAATTCTCTGAAACCAACGAATGTATTGAGGCTCTCTACCTTCGTCTCTTCCAGACACATCTCGATGACCTCCGTTATATTCCTCATGGCATCGTCTATGCTCTCACCCCAGGAGCGACAGCCCTTGAAAAGAGGGCAGCTCACGATGTATCGTCCATCTTTATCGATTTCGATAAGAATGGGCAAATGCATTTTTTCCATAGGTAACCGACCATCGTTCTATTTGACCTGAGGGCCTAAATGCATTTCGCTGAATCCTAAGATCGCAGAATGGGCTGCAAACCACTCATAATCCTTCCGTAAGCAGGCCTCGCGGTTTGCGTTCCCTGAATCGCACCCAGGATGATGATGAGCGCAAATCCGGATAGCGAGCCAAAGACCATGACCGGCAATGACGGCATGGCACCGACAGTTGTTGCCGCCGTACCCATGATGATACCGCTAAGGCTCATCTCCCGGGCAGGCGGCGCGGAAAAAGACATCAGCAGCAACAATTTATGCCGGACTGGAATCAAAAAAAGCTATTCAAAAATTGCTATGGATGAAGAGATCGCCATTTTGAAAGGCAATCCCCGTCTCCAAAACCCTCTTTCTTCTCCAGAGCCCTCATCCCTTGATCGCTTTTACCCTCGCAAATATCTGCTCCAGAGTATCTGCATTGCTCTCCGTAAAGCTGAAGGGCGATTTCGTGAACGGCTGGAAGTAGATGGGAACATCATCCAGGCGATAGAATGTCCCGTCGCACTCCATGGCATCAATCACTCCCGGCAGAACGACATCGGATAGCATTGTAGTCGGACAATGTGAAATATCTATGCAGACCACCGGAATCTCTGCCATGTACTCGGAACAGATCGCAGGAAAATGCGATACCGGATCGGCAGAGAGGATCAGAGCGGCATCCACATCCCTCTCCCTGAGCAGGTCAACCGACGTGTACTCTCCGGGATTGTAGCGCGGATAGCCCCGGGAGAAGTCCAGGCCGAATGGGAACCCGTAGAGGTAAGAGGCTATCTGGTTAAACCCGGCCACATTGCAGTGCCCCCTCAGGGCCCCGATCACAAACTTGGTGTGGGCGTTCAGCTCTTTGACCAGATTGAGCGCTGCTTCGGCATTGCGGTGCTTTCCGTATGATGAGGCTATCCCCAGGCCCACATAAATCGAGCCGAATTTGCAGCTCTTCATCATATCGAGCATCTCTTCCATCTGGGAGATGGGAACGCCAGTGATCTTCTCCACTGATGGGTGCGGCCTCTTGCCGTGCAGAAGGGTGAGCAGCGCTGAGAGAAGCTCATGGTCGCTGTTGGGCTTGAGCTGAATATGCAGATCTGAATTCTCGGCGGTAATGCTCCTTCTCGGGTCCACTGTGATGACCGTCCGGTCAAACCTTCCCCGCCGCGTCCAGTATCCCCGCGGGTAAATGGCGTAGCGGGACATGTGCCTGGGCATCGATTCCAGGGGATTGGAGCCCCAGTAAACCACCAGATCGGACCGGGATTTGCTCTGACCGGCAGTCGCCCCCACCCTTCCCGACTCCTGAATTCCCATGGCGGTGGGCCCGTGGCAGACGGTGGCATTGGAATCGACCACCGCTCCCAAAAACTCTCCCAAATGCAGCCCCACTTCCATGGCCTCGCATGATGTCTCGCTTCCCATGAAGAGCAAAGGCCGCCTGGATGCAGCCAGAATCTGCGCCGCTTTCTCTATCGCCTCATCCCATTGGGCAGGCCTGACAGTGTTTCCCTCTCTGATGAGCGGCTGCCTGATCCTGTGGCTGCTGACGATCTCCTGAAACTTTGCATTGCCCATCTTGCAGGCATTCCTGACCGTTATGCTGTCCCCGGACAGCTTCACCTGAATGTCATCACACGACGCCCCGCAGACAGGGCAGACGATGTTCTTTGCTGTCTCTGACCTCTCAGGTACCTCTAATATCTCTGATGCCATCGTTATCTCACCTGCCCTTTTCTGCCTTTTTTTCTGCCTTTCCATGTTTTGCATAGAGCTTCTCTGTCAACTCTCTGGCGTCCAGCACATCCTCTTCTGTGGGCTGGACCAGCACCGGAGAGCCTTTGTAGAGCGGCGAGCCTGTTGAGAACGTCTCCGGGTCGACCACCACATTTGACCAGATCGCTCTGGGCATGAATATCTGGCCGGGCTCTACAGAGTTTTCAGAGAAGGCATTAACTGCAACGCTTCTTCTCCCGTTCATGGTAGATACGAGCACCTTTTCCGGACAGCCCAGGGCCTGATAGTCCTGCGGGTTCATTCTGCAAACCGCACACTCCTCCGTGTACTGTTCGGTGAGCTTGCTTCCTCCCTTGGCCAGCCTTCCCTCATCAATAGTGCTTCCGCTATTGAGCAGAAATTCTCTCATATTCTAGCCCTCCCGGCAATAAAGAGTGCCTTTGGGATTCTTTCCCAGTGAATAGTCTCCGGCGAATTTGATATACCGTCCTTCGAGCTTGATATCTCCCAGCATCACATTCTCCTCCCGGCCCGTCTCAACAAAACCGGGTGAAGGCTGCTTGATGCCTG
>JAQVZT010000015.1 GCA_028708055.1 Methanothrix sp. | reverse complement strand
TTTGCTCAAGGAGACCATTGCAGATGTTTACGGGCCGGTCCTGCCTGAGGGCGCCCTCAAGCCCTGGACGGAAGGCGACCAGCTGAGCCTTGATGTAAACAATGCCTGGCAGAGCATGATCGTGGCGGAAAAGGAAAGTGAGATCGTGGCTGTTGCAGCCGGATTTAATGATCTTGTGGGACTCATCTGGGTTCATCCCGCCCACCAGAGAAAGGACCTGGGGGGCAGGCTGCTGGATATCGTTGAAGCGCAGATAAAGGAATCGGGGTACGGGACGGCAAAGCTGGCCTGTTTCAGCGCTAACGAAGGCGCCTTGAGATTCTACCAGGATAAAGGCTGGAAGATCCTCTTTGAAGAGAAAGATGAAGCGACAGGCGCCATGAAGACCATCATGGCAAAGACGCTGGCGAATTAGAGAAAAGCAGAAAAAGAAAAGGCCCTCCATGGTGATTTGCGTCCTTCCTGATCCTGCTTCACGAAGCCTATTCCCTTCTCTATTTGAAGATCTTTTTCGCCAACCTTTCTGAGATTGATTATCCCGTCATTCTTTAGGAGCTTTCCGATCTGCCGCAAACAGCGTCCATGGCTGGCCTGGCCTGTCCTTCAGATATCCGGTCAAATGATCCCATTGAATGTGTTTTTTCAGAAATTCGGCGGCGTTAAAAGGCATTCCTGAAGAGTTGCCCCATCTGCCCCAGAAGACGAGGTCCCTGGCCATAATGCTGTCCATCACCTTCCCGTCAACGGTTCCTCGGGGCTGGAAGGGCACAGGCCGTCCCGGCTGGGACATGAACTCCCTTGCGTCCAGCTCGTAGTGGCCGTCCACCGTCCGAGAGCAGGGATTGTTCTTATTAAGGTAAACATCATGATGATCAGCCAATATAGCCTTTCCTGTTTCCGTGTCCAGCCGGCCATGATGCTCGGCCATCAGCTCGGCAAGCCTCACCTGGCGGGCTCCCTGGTGCCTTCTGATGTCTGCGTAGCCGGTGTTTGAGCATTCAAGATTCCTGATCCTGGGGTCCAGGGGAGCGTTATAGCCTATGAAGCTTCCATTCTTTGTCATGGTTACGTTGTAGAACTGCAGGCCCAGCTCGTATCGCATGATCTCTCCGGTATGAATATCTCCGAGCAGCCAGGTGTTTGCATAGCCGCCGTTGTTGTTCTTCTTCATGATCTCCACGAACTGGGTCAGATCATCGGAATATTGCATGGCTTTCCTGACCCGGTAGAACTCAGGTGCCTCATTGGGATCGTAAAGGGAAAATCCGCCGATTGTGGTCTCGGTCCCCATCAGCCCGGCTTTGGTTACGAAGAAATCGGAAAAGCTGTCAATGTATCCGGGAGAGGACTGCATGAACATCCTGTGCCCCCGGGATGGAGCTATATCCAAGATCAGATTCGAGAACTGGCCGGTCTCAAACTCGCTCCAGGTATTGTGGGCCATCACAATCCTGCCGTCTTTGGTTGCCTCACCCGTAGCGATAAAGGCGCTGCAATGGTCTTTGCTGCTTTTTTCCTGTTTGGCATATCTGCCCGATTTCTCGTTCGGCCACCAGTAGTCAGTGATCTCCTCATAGCCGTTCCAGGCCAGGACCTCCTGCCAGGATATGTCCACTCCGGCATTCTGTGCCCCGTCTGCGATGCCGCAAATCTCGTCCATGTACTCTTGATCTATCCAGGGAACGAAGAGACGCTCAGAGGCATCCACGAAATACTGCCATTTCATTCCCGTGTTCCAGTAGGTCAGATACTCCAGGCTCCTCTTGATATCGGCAAGCTCCCGCGCCGCCAGCCTTCCATGCTGAAATCCTCTTTCGTACGGCTTTCCCTCGATATGGATGTAGATCCAGCCGTTCTCATCATATCGATAGCCTTTGTTGTAGCTGGAATAATGCGATTTTTCAGACTGCATCCTCGTTCCTCCAGAATTTGACTGCATTTCAGGTATAAGAATTAATGAAGAAGTAACTTTCGTTCGGTCTCTAAATCTCAATGGATTGCAGAGAATTGTTTGGATTTACAGTCAGATCATAGAATTCATGCACGGAAAACATAAGCCGAATAATGCCATCCGCATGATGTAGTGGCCCATGGTCAGGCAAAGAAGGACAGAAAATAGCATCCAATTCCTCCAAGAAGCCTTGGATCGCTTCAGGTGACTGACTCGATTCGCGAAGTGAAGATCGATCATAAGAATAAACTTGACCATATATTATCCTCCCGTCAAGCGCCCTCAAGTCAATGGCAAAATAGAAAATGGAATGATACATACAAAAATAATCTACCTTGTTTCTGTAGTTTTAGCAAATTCATAGACTCGCATAATACTATTAAGTTACATGATTCTCTTGAAATAAAAATGGTATCTCCAAACGCCTGATATCGCGCTTGGGCCAGATTGCGGAAGGCTGCAAGCCAGGAATATTCTCAAACCGCATGAAAGTAGTATTAAATGATTGAAAAGATATGTGAAAAATAGCACAAATCTCCGGGGAGAGTATATAAAGCTCAAGCATTCAGGGCTACACAAACTATCTTTCGGGAAGATTTAAGTATTAATTGCGCCATCAATCTAAGATCAATGAAATTGAAAGCTGACAATATAGCATTGATTTTATTGATTGTTCTTGGAGTGTCAGCTTTTATTTTGGCTCCCGAGATGCAGGCGGGAGCCACTTCTGAAGAATCGTCTCCATTATTCAATATTAGATTAGATCAAGCTGTGGAGGATATGGGACTTATTCCTAAAGGAACTGCTAATAGTGGGTGGAACTATAGCTGCATGGAAGTTGAATGTTTTGAAGAAACAAATACTAAAAATTGCTATCCATGCTCCTTGGGCTCAAATAGACTGAACTGCAGCAGTGAACATGCGGCCTATATGTGCAATAAATGCACAATTGGTTGCGAATGCAATCTGACCTGCAACTCGACCCTTTACACTTGCGATATCGAAGAATGTAAAGACTACACTTCTTATCGGGGCTATACATGCATGGGCATAACATGCAGTGCTTCAACCTGCAATGGGAATACTTGCAGCGGCTCTACATGCGATGGCACTTGCAAGGCAACTTGTTTTATTACCTGCGACGAAACTTGCTTCGATACGTGCTGCGGCAGGTGTGGAAATACTTGTTGCATAACATGTTTCGATAATTGCACCATGGATACCATTAGTGCCACATGTTCAGATACTTGCACCAGCCTATGCAACAATGAAAGTTACAATAAGAAGGGAGCAACGTTCTACAATACTTGCGCATCAACTTGCGGCAATACATGCAGCCCCACCTGCTCGGAAACCTGCAAAAATACTTGCTACAAGACCTGCAAGGATTCTTGTGTTGATACTTGCGGTTCTACCTGTTATAGGACCTGTAGCAGAACATGTGCGGATACTTGCAGTATTACGTGTTCAAATTATTGCGGAAAGACATGCGCTAATACATGTTGCAGCACGTGTTCCGGTACCTGCAAGAATACATGTTATCAAACGTGTTCTGCAACATGCTACAACACCTGTGGTGTTTGCCCTAAGACTTGTGGCCTAACTTGCAGCGGTCCATGCCTGACATGCTATTCTCCATGTCAGACGTGCTGGACATGTTCTCCCACATTGTGTCTGCCGTGCGTTACATCCAGCCCAACGTGTTATAGGACTTGCGATAGCAAGAAAACATGTGGTACCTATCGCACCTGCCAGCCCACCTGCCAAGTTACATGCGATAGCAAGAAAACATGTGGTACCTATCGCACCTGCCAGCCCACCTGCCAAGTTACATGCGATAGCAGGAAAACGTGTGGTGTCTCTCCCACATGTGGTTCCATGCCTACCTGCAATTCGCCGACATGCCAGGGAGGATACACGTGCTTCACACCAACATGCTTGGAAACATGCAATAAACCTACTTGTCCTGCCACATGCGGTAACAAGCCTACATGCGGTGATTACCGATCCTGCATACTCACTTGTTCTGCTACATGCAGAGATTCTCCCACGTGCGAGGGATATAAGACTTGCCTGGTCGAAACCTGCAAAGGGACGTGCATCGGGCCTACCTGCAGCATAGAGGATTGCGGTGAGACATGCACAGGAAAATGCGAGAACCGCTCCACATGCTGCCCAGACTGCAAGGTCACTTGCCAGGCCAAGAGCACCTGTAATGTAGAATGCGGCCCAACATGTACGTCAAAATGCGGCAATCACACCACCTGTATGGGAACCTGCAAAGCAACATGCGACGACAAGCCCACATGTTATATGACGTGTGGGAATATGGCTACTTGTCCACCCACATGTTCCTATACATGCGAAAGGACTTGCCAACAAACCTGTCAAGATACCTGTTATAGGACCTGTATCAGAACCTGCACGGATACCTGCCTTCAAACATGCGTAAATACATGCAGCGGCACTTGTGGATATACTTGTGGCGATACCTGCTATGATACCTGCAATAGGGAGACTTGCGCGGATACGTGTATTGATGGCTGCGGCTATGAAACACATAATACGTGTTTCACCTGCGCAGGTACTTGCTGGGTTACAGAATATTGTGGTGGTTGCGAAGAAACCAAGGAACAGACTTGTTCTGATGCGCTCCGGGACTGTTTCAGCACTAGAAGTGATTGTGGCCAGACCAGCGAACAGACTTGTATTGAATGTGAAACTATGTCTGGATGGGAGACTTGCAGTCAATATTGTGGCCAGACCAGCAATGGTTGTGGAGAGACTAACAGCGGCTGCGGTGGTGCAACTCATGAAATGCCATGCACAGGCATAATGACCTCGTATTGCGGGGCGTGCATTGATTAGTCAAGAGATCAAGTTAAACTCTGTATTAAAATTTTTAGTTAAGTACAATCTCCTTGTATTTATGAAAAAAATTTATGCATTATTTCTCATTCTCCGATTGCTCTGATGATCCAATTCAGCGAAGCCGTTTTATTGCTTAGTGTTACTTGTGCCGGAAGTATCTGCTCGGCCAGGCCATTGTAGAAGTAAGATCTTTCCTGGACATTGGTTATATTAGTGCCTAAGCCAACTCCACCTCTATCATAGAAGACCACATAGAACTCGTCGTTCATGGATATTGCCGGTATTTCGATGGTGGCCATAGAGGGCTCACCTGATTGGAAGTAAGTAAGCCTTGAATCGACCAACTTGTAGAGAAGATTCAAATTAGAATCCCTGACTTCCAAGACAAAAAACTTCTCTTCTGGGTGGGTTTCGTTCCTGGGATCGAATATATTCCAGCCAACTACTTGCACTTTTTTTAAGTCCCAATCCTTATTAGGAGGGCTAAACTTCACTGCGGCCCCAACGGTATTCGGGTTCCAGCCAAAGTAGGCCAATGATTGGACGCTGGACATATTCGAGCTAGTTATTGAGAACCCGCCGCTGCTTTCAGGAACTAGCTGGGTATAATATTCTCCTTCAGGCTTTACAAGAAGTTTCCCTATATCATAAGCCACTATATCTCTTGAGACAGCTAGGCTTGGAATCACCATGCAAAGAAATATAATAATTATGATCAATTTTAATAAAATTGATTCTGACATTTAGATCTCCGTATATTACCTTTACATCTAACTTAAATAGATTATGCCTTTAATTAATATGCCTTTGGTTAATATGCCTTTGGTTAATTGTTCTCAAATTTGTATTTATCTCTTAATAAAAAATCTGGCACTTAATATGTCTCTCCTATGTACTATATAAAACAAACGTATTTTGAGTTTGTGCGAAAGACTTATCTTTATATGCATTGATTAAGGTCGCGAGTGAAGGTGGGCAATGAACATCTTTGATCTTGGCAAGTGCCTGAGAAATAATGGTCAGGGTTTGAAAAATATGCTTTTATTGATTGTGACTATTTTCGCATTGAACGCCTTCTCCTTAAACCTGGGATATATGTCACCGATCTTCAGTCGGCTTTGCGGTTCTGTCGTTCTTCTATCAGCCCTATTATTTTACTATGATCAGATTATCAATGCTAAAAGGGACAAGGTTTTTCTACTCGGGTTTGCCATCGTCATCATTGCCTTTATTATGCTTTTTCTATCTTTTAAGGTAGAACTTTGGCTGGCAAGCTTGCCTTTATTTCTATACGGATTTTATTTAATTCTGAGATCGAATGAAACCAATGTAAACGAACTACCTGCCCTTGTATTTGGCAGCGTAACTTATATTTTATTATATCTAGCCATTTTATATAGCTCTATACTATGGAGATTTCTTCAGTTCATATCCCTCTTCCTATCCCATGCTATAGGCCTGCAAAGAGGCTTTCCTCTCTCCTTGGGATCATCAGTCGAGGGACTACCTGTATTATTATCGTTTATTTCTGTTTCTATCTCTTTTTTTGCCTTTTCAAAAAAAAATATTGGTGTACTAAAAAATTTTTTATTATTAATCAGCTCGATGATCCTTCTCATATTCGCCTTTGTGTATCTCCATACAACCTCATGGCTCCCTGGAGAGCAAGCCATTTATTCTATTTATGTCCTCTTTTTGCTTCTTTTAATACCATTTCTTATATTTATTCCACGATTCGATTTGAAATCCGTCGATATTGGAGACTCTGTCCCGAAAATGCGGGACAGGGCAATATTGGGCATATTATTCATATCTTTAGTGTTCATGACAGTCTCTCCCTATAGCTCTTCCGACCATTTTGGCAAGGTGGTTTTTTACGAGAAGGATTGCGAAATGAATTTTGACCTACCCCAATTTCCTGAAGATAACGGATATCTTCCACAGGAGAGGGGTTTTTCGGTTGGAGCTTTGCAGCTTTACCTTAGGACTGTCGGCCATGAGGTTGTGAAGTATAACCAGACAGATTCAAAGGCACTAAAAGATCTGCTCACGGATGCAGATATTCTAGTACTCATGAATCTCAATCGCCCCATGAATAATAATGATCTCCAGTCCATCTGGGATTTTGTGGAACATGGTGGCAGTCTGCTTGTATTTGGCGAGCATACGAGCATGTTTGCCAACGATCGTGATTTTGCGTTAGGCAGAGATTATTTAAACGATATCCTGAAGCCAACAGGCATACGCATCAATCCTGATACAGCCGAATTCTTCTCAGGTGCCTGGAAATATGTCAGGTTTCCCTTCCCACATCCCGTGACTAAAGATTTAGGATTTGGGATTACTACATCTTCAGTTGGTGCTTCGCTTGATATAAACGGAAGTGCAAGGCCCGTATTGGTAGGATCCTATGCTTTTTCTGATAATCCCAATCCCGGCGAGCCTGGACATCTTGGAGATAGGGGCTATGAGCTGGGCGAAAAGTTGGGCGATATAATCTTGGCAGCATCGGATACATATGGTCTTGGGAATATCCTGGTATTTGGCGATACCTCTTATGTTTTAAACCCAGAAGTGCCAAATCAATATAGATTGATTGATAATTCTATAGCATGGTTATTGAGCGAGAAATCGGACCTTTTGGCAGGGCTTTCCTTAATTTCAACATTTGCTATATTTTTCATGATAATGTATTTTATAAGATATTTATTTTTAAGCAATGTCATTAGTCCTTTTCCCCTTTATACCTCTTTAATCTTAGCGTCATCAATCATAGTATCTGGGAGCATCAATGACTCTTTGATGAGAATATCTCAAGAGGAAGAGATTGCTGATATCGCTTGGATAGACCATACCCATTTAAACCGATTTGATTTGGACGGATACACCTCTGGTAGCATCGATGGCCTAAGTTTAAATCTAATACGAAATGGATATATGCCACTTATATTGAGCAATATGGATAATTTTGATCAAATTCATAGAGGAAAGGTCGCAATCATAATAGCTCCAAGTAGAGGCTATACCTCCGAAGAAGCCCAAATGCTGAAAAAATTCGTTGAAAACGGGGGACTATTGATGATAAGTGCTGGCTATGATAGCGAAAAGACTCTAAAACAATTATTCGTTGCACTTAAAATAGATGTTCTTGATATACCCTTGGGTTCGCCGCCCTGGATAGTTGAGACCCATGGACAATCCGCGGGGGTGGTGTCTGAAGAGAAACTCAGGATTTATTGGCATAAACCCAAATTTATGGATGCATATCCAGTGCAAGCCGAAGGAAATTATACATCTATAACAACGATGAGATATGAAGGATCAGATTATAAACTCATAATAACCAAGGATATTGGTAAAGGAAAGGTCGTGTTGATAGGGGATTCACGTTTTCTATTAAACGAGAATCTAGAGTATTTAACTCTTGGATCAGGGGAAGAATCTAAAGAGGATTATCAGCTTCAATGGTTGGGCAACATAGAGCTGTTCAAAGGCATTATGAGCCGATATAGAGGCGAGATAGAATGAGGCAGGTATTATGGTTTGCATTGATGCCATTGACTGCGTTTTGGGTGTATTCTCTGGACATATATAGCAGCTCTACAGATCGAAATCTGGCGATATTATCAATCTTTGCCGGTATGATTATTTCGATAATTGGCCTCTTAAATGAAGAAGCAGCAATATGCCGCAGTCTCGCATTAACAGCCCTGCCAGCAGGAATTGCTTGCTTCTTCATTCCTTACCCGTATAATGCGGGTTTGATTTTAATTGCATTAGCTCTCATAACGTATTTGCTTAGACCAAATTCTAAAGCTCTCTGGCTGGGTATGCTGTCTAGCGGGGCAATCCTATCTATCCAAGCATTAACTATATATATATATTATATTTTAGCACCATCTTTTCATAGCTTGGTTTCTTTATCCACTGTATTATCCTTTATTCTGAAAATAATTGGAATCGATGCAGCACCTAAGGATGGGTTAATCTTTATTTATGGGCTGGAAAAAATTTTCCCATTTACCGTCTCTGCAGAAAAACTGGGAATCTATCCTTGGCTAGTAATATTTGCAGGCGCGGTTTTCTTGGTATTCATAAGCTCAAGGGATTTTGCCAATGCCTCGCAGCGAATATTAAAAATATTTTTAGTTAGCATTATTTATATGATATTGAGATGTGTCTTTTTGATCAGCGTTTTTCTTGCGACAGATATGCCTCAATATGCCTCAACAAGGATGGATATATTCACAGAGCCAAATTGGCTATTGTTCAGCTTCCTGCCACTTATAATTATATTATATGTACGATATCCGATTAATGACCTAGAGATAGATTTTAACTTAAATATCGATAAAAAGACATCTGCCTGTTTCATTCTTATATTTTTAAGCGCCTTCTTAATACTAGCCGCATTTATTTATCAAGATCCAGGGATAGAGAAGAATGGTAACGTCTTGGTCGATGAGATTCATTCCATTTGGGAATTTTCCACACTTAAGCTGGATGAAAACTGGTACGGCGAGAGTTCGACATATAACTCTTACAGCTTGGTCGAATGGCTAAAGGATAGTTATCATGTCGATAGAATTGTCGGGCCATCCTATGAAAATTGGTCTGTTTCCGGGGCAACAAAGGTAGTACCTGATTTGAAATCTGACAAAATTACATATAATATATTGAAAAATTATGATATTCTAATAATCAAGACGCCTACGCTTTATGAGCCAGACGAAATTGATGCAGTAGTGCGGTTCGTCCAAGAAGGTGGCGGACTGCTACTAATCGGAGATCACACTAATTTTGGGGGTTCTGCCACCAGCCTAAACCAGATTGCTAAGCGATTTGGGATCGAATTCGGATTTGATGCAGTTAATACGCAAGAAGGCAGATTGTATTATTTTAATCGTGGGCTTATGCCTCATATTTGTCTCAGGTACACGCCCTATCTCGATTTCATGACCGGATGCAGTATCAAGGCGCCTTTGGATGCTGAGCCCGTAATTTTAGGTTTTGGGTTGAATGCAATTCCGGGAGAATATTCGTCGACGGGTTTCTTCAGAGAGACCAGACAGAATGATCCTACCCAGGTAACAGATACTTACTGGGGCCTGTTCTATCAAGCTGTAGCTCTCAATTATGGAAGAGGAAGAATTGTTGCATTCAGTGATTCTACTATAATATCGAATTTCAGAGTCTTCTTCGGAGGAACATCGAATTTCATAATAGGAATTATGGAGTACCTCAATCACAGTAATAACCTTGTCCAGGAGAAGCTAATTCTGTTTACTTTAGGTATTCTTATGGGTATCCTGACCATATATCTTATGATGATATGGGGGGTTGGCAAAAGACGGAGATTTGCAGTGTTGACTATTATTATATTAATTTGCGCTCTGTCCGCATCTCTTTCGATATGGCTCTTTTCTGTACCTTCCGAAAGTACTGTGCCCGGCAGATTTTATAGCGCAGATCATACTGTATGCTTCGATGGAGCGCATTCATCTCAAATAGTAGGCCTAGGAGACACTCAAGGGGTTTATGAGACATTTTTTGTATGGACTCAAAGGCTCGGCCTAACACCAACGGTCGAATCCAATTTCGATGAATCCCTTAAAAAGGGAACGATTTTGGTTATAATAGATCCAGTTAAGCCCTTTACGAGTCAAGAGAGGCAAGCTTTGTTCAAGTACGTTGAAGACGGAAACCGTGTTATTCTCCTAACGAACTCTGAAGGAAATGGTGAATATATTTCGAATATGTTCAATATGTCTGCTTACTTAATGAATCAGGACACATATATGGAAAATAATGATTACGACAACATGGGATTACCAATTGTCCCATGGGGATTGAATATCACGGGAGGGGATCCATTGCTGAATATGAGCGACCGCGTCGTGCTTAGCAAAGCAGACTTTGGTCGAGGGAGATTCGTTCTGTTTACCGATTCGCAGATCTTCAAGGATGGATTTAATGCCAATCCTGGATATATGGGCTATTCAGGTACCGATCCTGATTTTATGAGCAATCTTAAATACAATCTAAGCAATCTTTATAATTTAGAATATTATATTTTTGATGTTGTTAGGGCTAAAAATTTATCGGTGAAGCAAACACCATATCTAGTTTGAAAAGTGGAAATAGCGACTGCTTTGCATGGAAAGCGGATTTTAGTCCGAGTAGTTCAAGCGCAAATCCGAAGAATAGTCCTTTTTGCTTGCCTCTCTTTTCACGACATTCTGCTCCATTAACAATCATAATGCTTGAATTTTGGTGGTTCAGGCTGAGGATTCATCTGGTCGATGGGATTTCTATAAAAATTAATAAATCAGAAACAACAGCGGCACATGGGCTCCGAAATTCGGTTCATTTGAAATCACTTCTTTCACGTATTCCTGGCGGCAGCCTCAATCCTTCAGCCTGCTCTGGATCATATCTTCCACATCCTCCGGCCTGGCATGAAATATCTCGGCCAGCATCTCTTTGGCGGTCTCCAGCTCCAATTGTTTTGTATTGACCTGCCTGAGCAGTCCAATGTTTGCTTTTCGTCTCGTGAATTTCATGTGAACGCCTCCAGTGTAGCCTGTGATCCTGCCATTTTCATCTCCGCCTTCGACCTGGCTCTTGAAGGAGATTTTGGCATCTCGTAGAAGCAGAATACCCTATCAGCCAGTTTTATCATCTTTTCCAGATGGGGGTCGAGGGCAGGCGAGTAAAGCAGGATGGTTGCGTCTCTGGAGGTCTGTCTGAGTGCCTCTGCCAGATATTCGACCATCTCTCCCGCATCCTCATAGAGAGAGGGATCATGCTCGATGATCAGGAAGCTATGGTGGTTTTCCTCAAGAACGGTCATCAACTGGAAGGAGGTGAAGGCCCGGCGAATCTCCAGCTCCGTGAAGAGTCGATCCAGCCGGCTGAGGATGCGTGAATAGTTGCCGCAGACGAAGAGGATCCTGTAACGCTGCAAATCCAAATGGCTGTTCAGGGCACCGATCAGCATCTCTGCCGGAGATACCAGGACGTTGAATGTTTCAGGCTGCAGAGAGACTGCGGGATTCAGCTCAATTTCCATAGCATAGTGTAGCAGCTCGACGAATATGAGATCAAGCCGTGCGTGGAGCGAAAGTGAGGAGGTCAGGAGACTAAATACACTCCGGCAATGATCAGGATAACCGCGACCGTCTTCAGGGCTATCGTCTTTCTGTCCAGCTCCTCCTCCAGGACTCCAGGAACAAACAGCCCCAGGACAATGACATAGATCAGAGTGATAAAGGGCTGAAGAGCAGCCACGCTGGAGACCAGGGCCACAGAGCCGACTGCGTAGGCGAAGATAAAGGCCCCCCTTCCCAGAAAGTCGAAGACCTCGTCAGCCAGGAGAGCGGAGAGCAGAAACGGGCCGCGACGGAAATATGCGGCAAACTCCCTGCGCGCCGGCTCCCTATACAGAAGGGGGATCACTGCCAAAAGGCTTCCCAGAGACGACCAGAGAATCAGGTGCCACTCGCTCATGAAGTCGAGCAGGTATTTGGCGGCCAGAGCGTAGACTGCCGAAAAGATCCAGAAGACTGCCATGTACCTGAGGGCGGGGGAGATGATGGCAGGGCCGCCCAGCTCGGCAGGCCGGTAGGAGATCAGAAGAGCGCTTCCCACCAGAAGGGCACCACCGGCATAATCCTTGGCTGCCAGGGTCTCACCCAAAAAGAGAAACGAGCCCAGGAAGACGAAGACCGGAAAGACGAAGACCATGGCAGCTACCCGGCTCGTCTCCTCGATATGAAGAGCCTGGAGGTAGGCAGCCCAGAGGACCACCTGAATGCCGCCTGCCGCCAGGGCGTAAAAGGTCTGAGGATATACAAAACCCCATCCCAGATAAAGCGGAATGACCGCAACGAGCATCTGCTGCATAACCACGAGGGCTGCCAGGTAGGCGAGAGGGTCTCGCACATACTTGCTCAGGACGAACTTGTCGATAACCCCGGTAACGGCAAGAGCGGAAGCTCCTACTAAAGAGAGGATAAACCAGTCCACAGTGCCTATTTCAGGTGGATGACAGTTATAGCTTTCGCAATAGCTTCCGCATCAGGTAGGTTTATATAAGTTGAGAAGAAAGCTTGTTGCTATGTCGAGGATGTCGAGGCTCACTAAGTCTATTCTATGTCCGGAGCACGGCAATGGTGCATCCTTAGATGCATCTATGAAACATTCAGGCTTATAAACCCAATCCGGTGATGAATTGGGTTGGGAGCTATTGTTTTATTGTTGTGCTGCAGTATCGAATTTTGAAGAAAAAACATGCTAAAATTCAAGAACATGATAGATCAAATTGGAAGAAAAACATTGAGAGAATATTTGAACATACAAGTTGCTCCCGGCCTGCTCAGGCGGGAGGCGCTGGACGCATTCCCAATCGGGACTATCGAGAGCCTGGCCAAGGGCGGGCTTCGTTATGTGAGTGCATTCCTGGTTGAGGGAATTCTTGCCCTGGGTGCAGGCATTGGAGTCGGCCTGGTGGCAATCCTCGTCAGGGCGGGATGGTAGCTATGGATAGCAAAACGAAATTCATCGGGCCATCCAGCGGACAGAGGGTACTCGGCGGAATGAGGGGAGATTCCAGCAAGGGTGAGTGGGCAGGCATCGTCCCGACCGAAAGGTCAATCATCATCCCACTCTTTGGCAGAGACTCCCTGCTTGAGAAACGCACCTGTTTGCTGGAGCGGCTCGCAGAGTGCGCCAATGAGATCAAGCAGATCGATGAACAACTGAAGCTGATTTGAAGGCTACAGGAAATGCAATGGCTAACCGGCCGGGAAACCGGCGGGCCGCTCATTTCCTGCCATAAAGTCTTTGGCCTGCTGCGAGTCAGCAATTGTCCTTTCCGAAGATCAATCATCTCGTGCAATTCGTGCAATCAAGCCTGATTCTGATCACCGGCATATCCCCCGTCTTCTCCAGCACCGTTTCGTCCTGAGCCGTCCTTGGGTCGAATCCGTACATGGAGCGGTTCAGGCCGCTGTTTAGCAGTATCTGCCTGATCGCCTTCAGCTTCTCCTGTGAATCAGAAACCTCTTCTCCAATCCCGGAAAATCGTCCCTCTGGCAGGATAACCTCGACCCTTGGGCTCTCCAGAATGTTCAGATACCACTGCCCTTTCGTCTCCCTTCCCTGGTAGCAGTAGACATTCTCACCCATTCGGGCATAGCTTACCGGAGCATATCGCATCTTTCCCGTCTTCCTTCCCCTGATGCCGAGAACCATTACACTTCCTGTGATGGATCTGGGTATGATCCGCCCCCAGCCAGCCTGAAAGACCGGAATGACGACGAATCGATTGACCAACCGGAAGAATGCCCTCAGAGCCGATCTCTTATCCATCGAAATCTTCCTTTGGAGCTTTTTCAGTTATTTTTTAGGCTTTATTTTAGCTTTATTTTAGCTTTATTTTAGCTTTATTTTAGCTTTATTTTAGCTTTATTTTAGCTTTATTTTTCCGCTCTGTTCAGTCTTTATGTTTCTTCATTATGTTTAGAGCGTTACTATTATTTCACTCTACCCACTAAGTACATTCAAAAAGGAGCAGGAATGCAGATTGCTGTTGTGGGCGGAGGAGCATGCAGCCCGGAGGTCAGGGATATTGCCAGGAGGATCGGCCAGATCATTGCCTCCCACGGCCATGTTCTCATTTGCGGGGGACTGGGCGGGGTGATGGAAGCAGCCTGCTGCGGGGCCAGGGATGCCGGAGGCCTTGCGGTGGGCATACTTCCCGGCGAGAGGGAGGAGGCCAACTGCTGCGTGGATGTGGGGATAGCCACAGGAATGGGCCACGCCAGAAATGTGATAATAGTAAATAGCGCGGATCTGGTGATAGCATTGCCTGGGGAACTTGGCACCCTCTCGGAGATGGCCCTGGCTGTGAAGATGAAAAAACCGGTCATAAGTCTCTCTAGCTGGGAGATCTGCGGCGCTTTCCAGGCGAAAGATCCGGAAGAGGTCGAGCAGCTGATGGAGAAAATTGATTCCTGCCAGAGAGAGCCAGTTCAGAGAGACTCAGGCCAAGAGGATCTCAGACAAATAGGGCAGGAAGCGCAATAGCCGCTCTCAGATTGCTGCTCTCAGATTGCCTTTCTCTGAGGGCCACTCTCTGACTGCCTCGTTCATCCCTATGGCAAATTATATTTCTTTTCCGCGCCCAGATTCTCAACTCAGGTGAAAAGATCATGGAGAAAGAGAGAAGCTTCGGCACTCGGTGCGTTCATGCCGGTGAAGGGCACAATCCATTCGGAGTTCACGCCACGCCAATCTACCAGACATCCACTTATGTTTTCGATAGCGCCGAGCAGGCACAGGCCGCTTTCTCCGGCGGTCCCGGCTACAAGTACATTCGCTCCCCGCCAAACACGCCTACCCATGCCGCATTCATCAGCAAGATCACCTCTCTTGAGGGCGGTGCGGCGGGCCTGGCCTTTTCATCAGGAATGGCCGCTGAGACGGCGCTGGTGCTCGCCGTGCTCGAAAAGGGCGACCATTTGCTATCCTCGGATGCGATTTACGGCGGAACCTATGGCCTATTCTCCAAGCTTCTTCCCAAGCTCGGAATAGAGGTCAGCTTCGTGGATACGACTGATCTGGAGGATGTGAAATCCTCTATTCGGAAGAACACCCGTCTGGTCTTTCTGGAGACTCCCGCCAACCCCACTATGGCAATAAGCGATATCGGCGAGATCGGCAGAATAGCCCATGAGGCAGCAGCCCTGCTGGCGGTGGATAATACCTTTGCCACACCCTGTTTTCAGCGGCCTTTGCAGCAGGGAGCAGACGTTGTGGTGGAAAGCTGCACCAAGTATATCGGCGGACACGGAGACCTTCTGGGCGGCGTTGCCGTGGGCACAGAGAAGGCGATCTCCGCTATGAGGCGCACGGCAGTCACGGCAGGCGGGACCATGGGCACGCATGAGGCCTGGCTCTGCCTGAGAGGATGCAAGACCCTGCATTTGAGGATGCAAAGGCATGCGGAGAATGCTCTGCACCTCGCCCTATACCTGGAGGGCCACCCCGCTGTGCAGAAAGTTAACTACCCGGGCCTTCCCGGCCACCCTCAGCACGCTCTGGCAGCAAGACAGATGAGCGGCTGGGGTGGAATGCTCTCCTTTGAGGTGAAAGGGGGAGTGCAGGCCGGTCGCAGCCTCATGAACAGCCTCAAACTGTGCAGCCTGGCGGTCAGCCTGGGATCGGTGGACACGCTGGTTGAGCATCCCGCCTCCATGACCCATGCCGTCATGCCAAAGGAGATGAGAGAGAAAATGGGGATAACCGACGGCCTGGTGAGAGTCTCGGTGGGAATTGAGGACAGAGAGGATATCCTGGATGACTTTGCCCAGGGGCTGGAGAGGATATCATGAAATCTGAGCCAGGCAAAATGTCACAAGTAGGCAAATGTCATTGAGCCAAACGCTGCGAATGCGAAGCAAGTGAAACAAATAAAAAATTTTTGAAATATTAATGGCTGCGATTTAGCTAAAAAATGATGTGCACCTATGTACACGTGTGGCTTGCAGAACACCCTCCCGACAGGCATTCAAAGTTCTTATCACATGGTTTGCCAGATCCTTTCTTCTCTTTGCAGACCTTTGGAGTCGCAGTAAAATCACATGCAAGTTGATCCGGATTATACTTGGCATCAAATTTGCATACGCTCTGATACGAGCAAGGTTCATTCTTCTCTTGCCAAATTCGTTCTCCTTTTGCATTCTCTATCCATATCTTGTAAATAGCAAAGTCATCTCCTTTTGGATTTATCTTTAGAGTATTCTTGCCGATTTTCAAGTATGATGCCGGCAATTTGTATAGGAATTTGTCTTTGCCTTCATCTGTTGTCTTGCTGCTGTAGTCTTTAAGCCTTTTTGCTGGCTTATCATTTATTTGCAGCTCGCTATTTTGTGATAGGTCGACACCGTTATCCAATTTCCTATCGATTAGGATCACTAATTTAGGTGCATCCTGTGCCGCATTTGATTGGCCAGTCCCTCCAATAATGGATACATCGAATTCCGCATAATATACATCGGCAAATGCGTTAGGACCTTTGCCTATTCTAAATTGCTCATTCGGCGGCCCAAATAAGCCAAGGAAGCAGCCTTGAGGTTCTATTGTTTCACTATTGTGATCGCATCTATGCAGCACATTGATATCAGTGCAGTACGATTCTGTGCAGGCCGGTCCTTTGATATCCGGATAGTCTTCGCTTGTCAATGTGCTGGTGGTTGGCACTGTCCCAGCAGGATCTTCGATCATGCCAAACCAGACAACTGCGTAGTTGCCCCCTATACCAACACCCATAGCCTTCCAAGCTGAATTCGCCCATATATTGCGTTCGAGGATGACATCGCTGTGATCGCTGCTGCTCTTCCACGTACCAATAGCACCTTCAGCAGTTGCCTCGCCACTGCTCCAGGATGCAATTTCGTAACCATTGCTATCATAGCCTTCAGTTATCTCACCGGGCTTGTTATGCATCTGCAATTGCTGAGCAGAACCGGTATAGCATACCGCTGTCCAATCACCCTTATTGGACCAACTATGAGTATTGCAGTCGCCAAGTCCATAGTTCTTTGTGTCAGGATGATATGTGTTGAGATCAGCAATGTGTGCTCTGGCGACTTTTGTCAGCGAGTTCGAGATTGGAATAGCTGAAAGACCATTTTCCGCACGATATTGGTTTATCTGATCAGCCAGCTTCTTCTCCATATCATTCAAGGGAGATTGCTGGTCTTGTGCCTGGACTTCAAATATAAAAATTGCCAGAAACAAGAAAACGATGGCAAGCAGATTTTTATTTGATATCAGAGTTTTCGATATGCGCATATTTAATCCTCCATTTTGTTTTTTGAAGAAGCTGCAAGATTCCTTTATCAGCTATTATTACATTCAATAATGATAAACTTTACTTACTCTACAAATTATAGTATATAGTGTAATAAAAATTAAAAATCAA
>JAQVZT010000014.1 GCA_028708055.1 Methanothrix sp. | reverse complement strand
CTTCTGAGGCGCAGCTTCTCAGAGTGTAGAGAATAAAGAGCATATAAAGAATCAGCATGGCTCCGGCTGAAGCCAGACTCAGCCCTTCAACGAGCCCGGCGTTGGGGATGTAAAGGCTGAATATTGAAGGCACGCTCATGGAAATCAGGGCCAGTACGGTCATTGTGGCATCGGTATCAACCTGCCTGCGGTCGAACACCTGTCTTCCGTTCTTCAGGCCGCCAAAGAGCATCGCAAAGCCCAGTACGAGGAGAAGGTTGCCCAGAATCGATCCGGTGATGGAGGCCAGTACGAGCTGCATCTGCCCGGCCCGGATGGCGGCAAGGGTGATGATCAGCTCGGCGGCGTTGCCGAAGGTGGCATTGAGAAGCCCGCCTATTCGCGGTCCGGTCTTCTCTGCCACCACTTCAGTCGCCTCCCCGAGGATTTTTGCCAGGGGAATGATCGCCAAAGCGGATGCGGCAAAGACGAAGATCTCATTTATGCCGGCAAGATGCGCCAGCAGGGCTACAGGCAGAAACAGAAGCAGCGATTGCAGGCCACGAATGGGAAGGCGCATCGTTTCAACAGATGGCAACTTAGCCTTTATCCATGTTTCGCATTTATCCTGTTGCGCGTTCTTTCTGTTTCGCTCTCTTCCTGCTATACATTCTCTCTGCTACGCATTCTATATGCTGCGGCCTGCTATCGGCTCAATCCAAGTGTTGATAGGTCAAAGTAGCTTCGTTTTTAATTGAACCCGACTTTGTCCGAGGTTCCTCAATTTGAACGGGCTCAAGGCAGAAAACCAAAGCATCCGATCCTTCGTTTCTGCCACAAATTACCGTATATCCCATTAGGCTCGAATCCTCAGATTCATCAATTGATATTCCACCGATCGAATATATCAGCACGTATTTTGTATTTGCCTGCATATCCAGCGTATCGAGATACTGCCAATCCCAATTGCTCTCTGCACCATGCGCCCACTGAATAGCATAGGTTCCAGGTTGCATCATATTTTGGCAGGATTCCGGCTGCCCGATGGGGTTGGGTTCAAAAGGACCATAGTAATCCGGGCAGATTCCTGCTTGTGCTTGCACACAGGGCAATAGTGCTAAGATTAGCGAGGCGGGTAAAATTATCCATATGGCTTTGCTTTTGCAGATTCAGATCCCTCCCTATTGATTAACGATTATAGATTGCGGAAAATAGAAAAACCTTTTGATCATCCGATCCAATCTCTTCTTTATTTGGTATGATGATTATGATGCTATTTTCCATTGACCGGATGCTCGTGATCCTTGTGGTCCTTCCCGTGCACATGCAGATGCTCATGAACCAATTTGCCGTGCAGATGAGTGTGCTCGTGCACCAGATTGGAGGAGAGAAGCAGCTCATAGTCGGAGAGAACGCTCTCTGAATCCCGGTCCATTCTGACGCTGTGGTCCTCGCCCATGACTATGGACCTTTTGCTGATCTGGTCGATGATCTCCAGATCATGGGTTGCAGTTATCACCGTCTTTCCGGCGTGGCCCAGGTCCTGGAGAAGCTCAACGAGCCATAACTGCGTTCGCGGGTCGAGGCCTGCCGATGGCTCATCGAGCAGGAGCACATCGGGATTATTGGCAAGGACGGAGGCAATGCTGACCTTCTTCTTCTCTCCACCGGAGAGGGTATGGGGCGATCGATCGCGCAATTTGCTGATCTCCATCATTTCCATAACATCTTCCACCCTGGATTTGACTGTATCCAGGGGCAAAGAAAGCTGGAGCGGCCCGAAGGCAATCTCTTCATAGACCGTTGAGGAGAATAGCTGAATATCTGAGTTCTGAAAGACAAAACCCACTTTCGTCCGGAAGAATGAGCGAAATTCGTTATCCTTGATGGCATCAAAGGCTTCTTCGCATACTAAATTGCCAAAGGCATAGTATTCGCCGGAGCTGGGATAGACAAGCCCATCTAAAATGGCGAGCAATGTCGACTTGCCGCATCCATTTGAGCCGATAATGGTTACCTGCTCGCCTCGATTTATCTTCAGGTTTATGTCCCGGAGGGCGTTGATCTTTCCCACATAGGAGTAAGAAACATTCCTTAAATCAAAGATAGTGTCCATCGTTTTCCTCATCATTGCACATTTGCTGGCTGATTGCTCCCTGGGAGATCAAGACCTGCTCCGGGCTTACTGATGATGCCACAGCGCACGCCAGAGAACTCCTATTCTTCATATTAATTATAAAAGGATAACGGGAAGCGTATTGTGCAAGAATTGCATTCTATACTTGCCACAAAATTGGCAGCGGTAATTGATGTGAATGCTGCGGCTCAATTATTATCGCGATATTGAAAATCAGCATCATCTATATAAAGATCGAATTTAATTCCACTGCACAGGTGATAGCATGAAGAAGATGATTTTACTGATTTCTGCCTTCTGTTTTCTAAATCTCATGAGCATGGCGCTGGCGCAAGGCAATGCCGGCAATGCCAATCAGACCCTGACTGTCCTCAAGCAGGATAGCGGGACCAATATATCCAAAATGAATCTGACATTGTATTCTGTCGGCCAGGATTGGGGGATCGATGCCTTCAGCGTTGGTGAAGCTGTAAAATTTACAGCGCCTAAGCCAGATTGGAAATTGAAGCAGATACGAGTGCTGGGATGGAATGGCTTTAACGAAACGACCTTATCCGTTCCCTCGCCGAACAATTTCTTGGTGGAGGTCAGAGACGATAAACTCAATCTGCTTTACCGGCTTGCAGATACTCAGAACGCTTATTTCACTCTGCCAGCTCCAGGGCTCATTGGCATAGATATTCCCGCACTTCCTCTCACAGGCGACTTTTACATCATCTTCTACGATCGAAGCGCAATGAGGATCGGAGTGGAGCTGGAGAATGGATCTGGCAACTCCTATCAATTCAATAGCGCAAATGGCGAGCTGATTCCTGCTGATTTCAATATTGACAATACCACTGTTAAGGTTAATTGGGTCATCAGGGCAGCAGGGGAATAAGCGGCCCTTTCATCATATTTTTTCTATTTTGAGATATCCGGCAGAAAGGGTTAACATCCTCAGCCTGCAAAGTCACCTTCCAGCATGGAATTATTCGATGTGGCAGTGATCGGTGCCGGGCCGGCGGGCTCCATGGCTGCCAAGTATGCCGCCAAAGCCGGGGCCAGCACAGCCCTGCTTGAGGAGCATGCTGGGGCAGGCTGGCCTGTGCAATGCGCCGGGCTGCTCGGCCAGGAAGCTATGGCTGAGTCGGAACTCTCCGTGGGGCCGCATATTCTGCATGCCATGAGAGGGGCAACGGTTCTTTCGCCCGGCGGGCAGCGCCTGGACTTCAAAGCGAAAGCTTCCAGGGCCTGGGTTGTGGACAGAAGGCTTTTTGATCAGGCAATGCTCGCCCAGGCGGCTGCCAGGGGCGCGGATATTCATCTCTGCGCAAATGTGAGACAGATCAGGCGGGAGAGAGAGAGAAGCATCCTCATGCTTGCCGGGGGCTGCGAGATCGAGTCGAAGGTTGTGATATCGGCAGAAGGAGTCTCCGCCCTTCTCGCCCGCCGGGCAGGAATATCGCCTCCGCAGATGATTCTTTCCGGGGCGCAGGTTCAGGTTCCGTTTGCGGCGGATGACCCTGAGAAGGTGGAGGTCCATCTGGGAGTGGCTCCCGGGCTCTTCGGCTGGGTGATTCCCCTCGACGGAGGATCTGCCCGCATCGGGCTGTGCGCCCGCGATCTTGGGTGCGAGCGGCTCCGTTCTTTTCTCAAGACCGACATCATTAAGAAAAGGCTCCGGGGATCGCCGGTGGCCCTGAATGTGGGGGGCCTTCCCCTGGGACCGGCTGCGGTCACCGCAGTCGAAGGCTTGCTGGCAGTGGGTGACGCAGCAGGCCAGGTCAAGCCAACATCCGGAGGCGGAATTTATCCCGGTCTGGTGGCGGCCAAGATTGCGGGAGGCGTCGCGGCTGCCGCGGCACAGGAGGACGACTGCTCTGCTTTGCGGCTCATGGAGTACGACCGGCTCTGGAAGGCGGCACTGGGCCGGGAGCTTGAGATCGGCATGAGAGTAAACCGCATGCTGGGCAGGATGAGCGACGCAGAGCTGGATGAGCTGGTGGGCTATCTGGCAAGAAAGCCCAGGCTTATAAAAGCCATTGAAGAGCACGGGGACATCGACCGGCCCAGTCGACTCATGGTTCGTATGCTCGGGCATCTGGACTGGGATGCCATCCGGCTGGCCAGGCTGCTGGGATATGCTCTCGGATGATGATTTCATCCTCGCTCCACTAAAAGCGCAAAGCCCTTGGAGCTGAAAAATCTGCCTTTTTTGTCCTTGATGCTGCTATCCTTTTCTTGCCAGCTCCGGTCCACCCCGGCTGTATTCCGTCCTGTCCAGGACTGCCAGAGCATCGAAATCCTTGAAGCTCTGAGCAGTCAGCGGAAAGTATGTCGAGTTCAATGCGCTTGCCGAACGAACAGCAAGAGCCTGCACCTCAGATGGTAAACCTGCACTTCACCATGTAGCCAGTTCTTGCCAACCATTGCAGTTCCAACTACCATTAAATCTTACGTTACAGACTCTGCCTACCATTCTACTTTCTTCCCAAGCGATCTTCACATAAGCTTTAAATTGTGGGTATTGTGGATTTGGTCCTTTGAAAACTGCTTCGGATCCATTTTTATCTAGATGATATTCTCCATTAACAAATCCTAGGATATAACCATCTGTATAGCTGTCCTCAACTGGTTCTTTAAGATAAAATATCCCACCAATTGTCACTGCTCCAATGGTAAGAGTATATGGAATAGCTATATTATCCGGATTAAATTTTCTTTTATATTCATCCCAAATCTGCAGTTCTTCTTGTGTAGGAGCAATTTGTTCGGGCAACATGGACAACTCCATTCTATATTTTATTAAGCCGTTAATGTATTTAAATTCTTACCAGATGGTGCTTGCCATCGGGCAGTGTACCTTAAATATACGGTATTACTGCGGTAGCATATGGTTCGATTTGTCAGGACATTACAGCCTAGAGTCACGGCGCAGGGAAGCGATTTTTATGCACTATGCCAGCCTCCGGCCCCTTTCTGTGGCAATCAGCCGCACCGGTCCTGGCACACTGAGAAGCCGCGCCTCAAGGGTGCCTGCTTCCGGCTGGCCGATTCCATTGGCAGCAGAGACGCCCACCGCCGTTCCGATGACGGCATACCGGCTGCCGAAAACCTGAGAAAGATGCGCTCCCGCCGGCCACCAGGCTAGATCGAAGCTGCCAATTGCCACTCGGCCTTTCCCAGCTTCAGATGGCTGTTGTGGGCAAAGGCCAGCACCTTTCCCCCGCCCTCCCGGCCCTGCTCTCGGTGCTCGCAGGCAGCCGCATAAGACAGGTTATCGGCCATCATGGCATCCCGAAGGCTCAGGCACTGTACAATCCTCTTGCCCGGCTCTGAGCCGCTCGCCAGAGCAGCATGATAGCTCAAAAGCTGTCGCGCCATCTCTGCATAATGAATGGCCTCAAGGTAGCGGTCCTCATCGCTCTTCGCCACCAGTTCCGGGCGGCGGACCTGCATCTCTGCTATCAGGTCCTCAACCTTGATTCGCAGGGCTGAGGCATTAGGGGAGAGCCCTACCGACTTTTCCGGGTCCATCATCGAAGCGGGATTCTCCCAGCTTGAATCCTGGCCAAGAAGCCGGTCGATCCGCTGACGCTCCTCATCTCTGCCGGTGCCGGCGCCATCAATTGAGGCCAGGTAATCTAGAACGAAATGAATCACCTGCCTGGGACTGTCTGCGAACATCATCTCGGTGGGACTGTCAAAGCCGTAAAACCGGAGCCTGCCGCGATGCGCCCCATCGGCATTGTACTCTCTCATCCATTCCACAAGCTCTCGATTGGCCTCAAGCCTGCCAAAGCCGTGGCTAAACCCCGCTTCCCTGAGGTATTCATACGATTCCGGGCCGCGACCGGCCACGTAGTCATTGACTGCCCGCCCCCGAGGAAAGCTGCTCTCCAGGGCGATGGCGGAAAAGCCATGCTCCTCTACCAATAGAAGGGAAATGCCAAGGGTCATGAATAGATCAATCCAAGCAACTTTGGGTGTCTTCGCTTTTTTAAGCTAAACATGCTTCTGTCCAGAATAGATGCCTTTGTTCGCGAACTGGATGATTGCTTTGAAGCCGAATCACATCCTGAACAAAATGAGCATACCGGAGTCGGATAAGCTGGTAAGATACTTGCCAAGTAAATCCGGGCTTATAGGAACCAGAGAGGAACGCTGGAACAACGAATGGCCTGGATGCCTCATAGCCGAGATAAATACCATACAGTGACCAAATGTAGAACTGGGACTGCAAGGTTGCCAAGGCATTATCTCCGATATTTAATGACCATGCAGGATCTGAGAAAAATCCTTCTAAAGCCTATGCCAATTTCATTCTGGCCTAGCATGAGTCTTTAATAAATCTTCTCTCTCGTAGCATTTATGAAGTAGATTGACATAACCAGACAGATAGTAATTAATGATTAGGAATTATCAAATATGCCAGGAATTCCAAAAGCGCTCTTAATCCCTTTAAGGGAAACATTGAAGAGCTGCGATGAGTTTGGCACACAGGATCAACTATACTCTGCCCTATCAGTTGAAGAATTGAGGCCATGGAGAGATAGCCTTAATGAAGGACGAAATCAGAACCAACGGGTAAGCTTTACAATAGCTCATCTCGCGGATAAGCAAATTAAAGGCAAAGGAAATGCACTTGCTTTCTTCGTCAAGATGTTAAGTGACATATACGATTTGCCTGACGAACGTCATGATCGGCTGTCGTCTCTGGCTGAACAGATAGAATGGGTTAGCAACGTCCCCATTAGACCTGGTAAATTAGAATCAATGAATTCCGAGGCGAATCCAGCTGGATCACAGATGATCTGGATAAGTGAGGCTGAAAGGATGTTGGAATGTGCGCGATCTGTAGCCAGGATAGATGTACAGACGTTCTCCGATGGCAATCCGCGCGGATCGAGCACTGGCACTGCTTGGCTTCTGACTCCGAGCTTGGCACTTACATGCAGGCATGTTATTGAGGCGATGGGGACCTTAGGCACATCGATCAATCCAAAGGATCTAAGAATGCAGATTTTAAGCACATTGCTTACATTCGATTATACAGCTGGTGGAAAGGGTCTTCAATACAAGATCTCATCTCTAGAATATCCTTCGTTTGAGTCACCTTCTTTGGACTATGCCATAATCAGACTGGAAGATCGATCAGATAAGCCACTACATGACCGAGGATATTTAAGGTTAGATTCAGATTCGCCGCTTACATCTCAAACTTCCTTATATATAATACAGCATCCGCTTGGCCATCCTCAACAGATCTCTGGAGATCTTTTCGTCAAGCCTTCAACCAGTCCTGGGTGTATTCTCTACAGGACTCCCACTAATCCCGGGACATCAGGATCGCCAGTATTTAACCGCGTAGGTTGGGGTGTTGTTGCCCTGCATAACGGTGAGAATACAGAGGCAAGATTAAGGGAAGGGTTGCTGATGAAAGAGGTACTGTCTGATTTAATGATGCACAGGCAGGACATATACGAAGAGATTATGGTTGCACAGAATAGCAAGGAGTAAGACTATGCCAACAGGCGCAAGTTTGACCTATTACCCAGAACAGCCAAATCCTAGCTATCCAGTCGAGTTGGACAATAGCTATTTCTTGGTAAGGCTTCATGAGGCACAGGCATTCTTTGAAGCCGGTTTTTTAATTAGGCCAGGCTATCTAATGCTCAGTTCCACTGTTGAGAGTACATTCCACCCAGGAAGCCCTATGCAAAGCCTTCATAAGATCTCAGCAATGCAGAAGAATGTCCCATGCAAACTGGGTATCGGCGTTAACCTAACGGATTGGCTCCCTGCAAGGGGTTGTGACGTTTTGCATATAGGACTTCAGTACGCAGTAGTCCAAGACTCTCCTATCAGGGATTTAATGGATCAAATGGGCAAACTTGGCTTGATGGCACAGCTTACTGCCGCCAGACCTGATCTAAAGGCTGCAATCAAAGTAAGCGAAATTGTAGGCAAGCTCTTGAGCATCTCCCTCAAAGAAGGCGGAAACCAGGAGATATTTAAACTCGTCCTTGACCTGAACCTGGCAAATCTCAATGCGGGATTTTATGCAGCAGTCGGTTCACAGAAGGAGGAGACGTGGCCAGATAAGTTGAGCATTCAAGGATATGGGCAGAATGCATCCCTTCTATCAACGGGCAAAGGAGAATTGGATAGATGCTCCTATGTTGTGCTTCAAGTACTGGCTCTGAAGAGACGCGGCGAGGAGATGGCCAGAGGAGAGCTCTGGTGGGAGCTGCTTCAGTCTGGAAAGGAGCAAGCTTTGGCAGCATGTCCAATCAATGATCAGGAACGCCGAAAGGCTCTGGAGGATTGGCGCTCTAACCTATCACGAGTCATGCTCATGGCAGCTAAAGATAAGGGTTTTCTTCTAGGAGAGGTCCAAGAGATTATCCGCAAGGCACAAATTGAAGTTCAGGGGACTTTGGTATCGCATGTAAAGGCCGAATCTCTCGAAGAGGATGAGATTCCAAGTGCATGGCAGGACATCTTGGGAGTTAGGACAGAAGATGAGCTGTACTCATCAGTGAAGGACTATCAGGAAGCTCTGGATTTGTCGAGGAAGCTAATAGAGGTTTATGGAAATTAGGAGACTTTATGAGAAAAGGACTATCCCGCTCCCTTTTAAAAGACGTACGAAATATCTTGCTTAAATGCAAGGAGTTTGATAGCAGTAGCTCCATAAACGCTATCTTCTCAAGCTGCGAACTATCTGATTACCTTGAAGATCTAAGAGATGCATCGAGTCCTAGTGAGAGGATTGACCAAGTCATATCATGCCTCTTACGTAATCCAGGAGAAGACAAGCCGAAATTCGTGGAATTTCTTGAAATTTTACTCGATCGTTACGATCCAATTGATCCTTTTTTTGATGAATTAAGTGACTGCATATCAAGAGTCCAAGAAGAGTTGCGCGGGATAAAGAAGATCGACGAGGTTCCTTTCATAATATTAGCAATGACTAATGATGAGGCTTTAGAGATGCTCAAAGAGGGAGCATCGATCCCAGAGGAACTTCGAAAGCTGTTTCCGAGCCTAGTTTCCGAGCTCAAAAAGCATGGGGATGAGCATAACATCGATTTAGGAAACCGATATGGCAAGTCTAGAGAGGATTGGAAGCCTTATATAGATTCGGATAAATCCATAAAAAATATAATTGAAAGTGTGTGCAGTAAGTATAATAATATAAAATGCAGCGAAAAGGGCAAATCGATGATATGTCCCGATTTTCAATCTGAGGAATTCTTCAACGATATAGGGACAAGGAAGAAATTGTTAAAATCCGGCGGAATATTTATTATAGATCCGTTCTCTCTCTTCCATCATAAGTTATTTAGAACTCTCAGTCTTTCTGGCGTAATCAGCGAGAACATCCCCGAGAATATCGCTATCTTAATTCAATCTCCTGTGAGTTCCAGAACATTGAATATAAATGGACTTATCGATAATATGGTAATGTCTATAGCAAATGAAGCTTACCGTCGGTATAGGGATGAATTCGATAAGAAATTTGAGATTAGCGTTGGAGATGAGCCTGCTTTAAATCGTTGGCTTTTCACGGTAATACCTGAAGAAGTTGAACAAATCAATAGCATGGCACCTTGCCCGAGCAGTGTGTTGGCTTTAGAGAAAAATTTGGCAAGATCTGGTTCTAAGACATCGGGAAAAATGGTCAGCTTTGTTGGAGGAAATAGCGATTAGTTATGATCTTCACATTTTACTCTTATAAAGGCGGCGTCGGAAGATCAATGGCAATGGCCAATATAGCAGAGCTGTTCTTCAGGGCCGGACTTAAAGTATTGATAGTCGATTGGGACCTGGAGGCACCTGGACTGGAGAAGTTCTTTTTTTCGCAAAAAAGTATGAGGGATGAAGGCAGGGATATTCCTAATTTAAGCCTTAATGAGGTCATGAATAAACAAGGGGTTGTCGATATGCTCCTTGATTATAAGGAGAAAATGACCCATGAGATAGAAACAGAGTCCGAAGAGGACCTTCCATTCCTCAAGCCTGAAGATCTTGCTATAGATGTGTATCCTGACTGGCCCGGCAAAGGTAAGCTAAAACTGCTTACTGCAGGAAGACGTTCTCAAGGGCATTTTTCTGAGTACGTCAATGCAGTGCTCAACTTTGATTGGCAGGACTTCTATAATAATTGGCATGGAGAATTATATTTTGAATGGATGCGTAATCAATTTGAAAAAATAGCAGATGTAGTTCTAATTGATAGCAGAACCGGCGTTACTGAGATGGGTGGTGTATGCACTTATCAGTTTGCAGACATAATTGTTGTGTTCTGCGCTCCAAACAAACAGAACCTGGATGGCAGCCTCAAAATGGCTACAAAGTTCAAGCTGCCGAAATTGGTTGAGGTTCGAGGGGATAGGCGACTCGATGTATTGATAGTCCCATCGCGGGTAGAGGATAGAGCTGAGACTGAGCTTCTCAACGACTTCAGAAAAGAGTTTATAGGAAAGTTCAGGGGATTCATTCCAGAAGCCATCGATGAAGGTGAAGAAACCCTTTGGAAATTAAGAATACCTCAGGTTCCATATTATGCTTTTGGGGAACTGGTTGCGGTTCGCGAAAGCGGCAAAGCTAGGTCAGATGATCTTGTAACCGCATTTCGCACTCTGGCCAAAGCAATGGACACTTTAGGATCAATGGGAATTGGCGAAATTCTCGGCAGGGCTTCTGCGAAAAGTGCAGATACCAATCCTCAGAACCTTCGGGATTTCACAGTCCAAATCCGAGATCCAAATACGCATGCGCCAGTTGGCACTGGTATCATCATATCAATAGATGGCAAGATTCTGACAAGCTACAGAGTAGTCCAAAAGGCAATAGGCTCAGATCCCTTTTATGCTAGTGATAAGGTAGTGGAGATTTTTATCCCTCGGTTGCGCGTTGAGGAACAGCAACAGACTGCATCCGTATATGCCTGTATGTCAAAATATGATGACGACATAATATTGCTTCAGCTCAAGAATAGCTCCATATCGCTCAGCCAGGAGCAGGCAGCAATCCTGGGAATAGCGGACAGATCTTCAAACCATACATTCCGGAGCTATGGCTTATCTAGATCTGCAAATTACACAGATAATTATTCTAAGGGCACAATTCTTGGAGATATCAGCCATTCAACCATCCAATCGCTAAGGCTTGATCCATTTCAGCTTGAATCGAGTCAGGGAAGCATCGATATGCCAGGTGCGCCCGTCCTTGATGTTGATCTTAATCTTGTTGTAGGTATTATCTCTGAGATATCTGCAGAGGAGGCGGGCAAGGCCATAGCAGTAAATGCTCATATTCTCGCTTTTGAGCCTTTCAAGATACCTATCCAAACAAATATGGGTGACGTATATTTCAAACAGGGCAAATACAAAGAAGCTGTCATGGCATACAAGGATGCCTTAGATGTAGACTCAGGATATTCCCCATCATGGATAGGATTAGGAAGAGCCTATGCTCAAATGGGGAAATATGGTGATGCAACTGCTGCCTTTGAGAATGCTGCAAATGTAGATTCAAGTTCTGGGCCGGCATGGTACGAACTTGGCAGGATGTATAAGAGACTGAGCAGATTTGATGAAGCCATCAGTGCTTATGAGAAGGCAATAGAAAACGATCCATCCATGGCAGTCGCATGGCTTGAGAAAGGCGGAATATACTTAGAGCAACAGAATATCGATAAGGCAATACTTGCCTACAAGAGAGCTATTGAACTTGATGAAAATATGTCTCTGGCCTGGCAAGATCTGGGAAATGCATACATCAAGAAGGAGATGTATGATGCCGCTATCAAGGCTTATGAGAATGCAGTGAGGATAGACCCTGACAGGATGCTGGAAATAGCTGCAAAGAGAGATCTTTGCATCAAAGCCAGCCAAGAGTCCCATGAGAGAGCCAAACATCTACAAGAAATGGATAAGCTGCTACGCGAAACGGAGAGGTTGCAGTACCAGAACGAAATGTTGCAGAAGGAGAAGGACGAACAACGGAATGAGAAAAACGATCTGCATAAGGAGAAGGAGGACTTACTCAAAAAAACCGAGAAATTACAGTACGAGCTGAAGATGCTAGTTACTAAGAAGAAATGGCAGATCGCATCAATTGTAATTATATTCGGTGTTTTCATGGCAGGGTTTTCATATTACTCAATTCGAGATTCTCAAGTTAAATTTGAGGAATATGAAAATAATTTAATTCCATTTCAAGAAACTGTCAATGAATATCGTACATATGCATATGAATATAATGATATTTTTGCCAGGTATCTCGCATCCCAATCAGAATTGCTAAAACGAAAATCAGATATAAAAGACGAGGATCGAAGTTTGAGCATACTTCTTGCACTCGAATCGCTTGGGCAATGCTGGACACCAGAGGGATATCGAGCATTGCAGAACAGCATAAAGCCACTCGGCGATCTGAGTCAATATGGGGTTCCTGAGCCAATCTACAATGAAGATGGAATTGACCAAATGGTTTCAAGTCAGGATGGTACTCTATTGGCAATTGGGTCAGGGGCATCAATACAATTATGGAATTTGAATACATGGAAGCCTGTTGGCAATAGAATGCGTATTGGGGATTACGGAGGCTTGAAAAAGATAATATTCAGCTACGATGGGAGGCTTCTTGCAGCTATTGGCAATTACGGAGACGTTAAGATATGGACTACGAACTCGCAAGTTGAGCTTGTCAATGAAACATTTAATCAAGTATCAGATATATCGTTTAATAACAATGGAACACAAGTGGCCATAGCTGATGAAAATCGTGTCCTGCTCTTGATGTTGGCTGAGAACTCAACTAGTCTTAATAGATTGACATCTGCGAGAAATGAGTCAGACATTAAAGGCCTTAATTATAAGTGGATAAAGAAATCGTATCGCGATTCGTATGTCGATAGAGTTTCCTTTAACGAAAACGGAAGCGCTCTTGCAATAATTAGCGATGATGGCGCGATACTAAATTTAGCTAACGGAACGGAAGCTAACTTTAATAATAATGTCAAAAATTATATTATAAATAGCTGGAGTTTTAACCAAAACAAGACACGCCTGGCAATATCCATCAATGATATGGTTGATATCTGGGATATGACGAATTGCAAGTGGATTCGTCGCATTAACATTAGTGGAGTAAGAGATATAGCTTTGAGCCCAGATGGCAATTCTTTGGCTGCGGCTATTTCGAATGATATCATTCGTGTATTTGGCATAGGATCTAAAAACCTCACGTTTCAATGGGATTATAAGCTGGAAGGTGCTACCGACTATCTCAAAATGCTCGAATTCAGCCCCGATGGCAAGCGATTATTTGTATCGGATTATAGTGACTATTATTATCCTCTAAGATCTTTGATTATATTGGATGCGTTATCAGGCCAAACAATGGATACGTTATTTGCATTTGGGAATAGACTAATTATATTACCCGATGGAAATCGCATTGGATTCACATTGAATGGTATGATGTATATATATTTAATTGATACAAATGATTTGATGGACAAAGCATGCAGTATCCTCGAAAAGAATGGGATATCCGGATTATCTCAGGATGAATGGTCCAAGTATATGGGCGATGAGTCATATAGACAAACTTGCCCTTGTTCTGATGAATTGTATCTAATGTCACCGACGAGTTATTCTACCAAGTCAGACTATTCAATACTTCATAAGCGGTTGAAACGGCAACAGCTATATTCTGATAATTGGTATTTATATTAATATATTTCAACCCGGCTGTTTCCCTGCTCATCTTCCGCCACCAGAAGGTTGCTGTCGAACTGTCCCTGCACATCGCTGATGTGACTGATGGCGATTATCTGGGGAAAGCGCTCCTCAAGGCTTCTCAGCATCTGGATCATCTTCTCCCTGTGCTCCTGGTCCTGGCTGCCGAAGACCTCGTCCAGGATGAGGAAGGAATAGCTCTCTCCGTCCGGGCCGAAGCGCATCAGATACTCGCTGATTGCCACCCGCACGGACACGGCGATCATGTCGATCTCCCCGCCCGAGTACCGGGAGATGGGATACCACTCTCCTCCGTCCTCGACCTGGATGTTGAAGTCATCATCGATCTTGATCAGGCTGTATTTGCCTGAGACGGCATCCAGGATCTCTCCGGCGGACCGGGCGATATCGTTCTTGACCCGGATCAGGACCTGGTCCATGAAGCTGTTGACCAGGCTTCTGGTTACTTCCGCCACCTCCAGGCTGCGTCCTGCCTGGGCGGACTTTTTCTCCAGATCTGCTTTCCTCTGCGCTTCTGCCATGAGCCGTTCCCTGGCGGCGAGAAGCACACCCATCCGCACCTGTCGATCTGAGACGGCCTTGCGGGCTGCTTCCAGTTGCTCCTCTGCGCACGTGAGCATTGCTTTTATCTTTTCATGCTCCACGGATCTGTAGGCCAGGGCGGCGAGGCTCTTTCTGCACTCTGCTAGATCCAGGCTGAGCCTGTCCCTGGCGTCTCTTGCTGCCGCCAGCCGCTCCCGGGCGCGGCTCTCACCTGCCATGGTGAGGTGGAGCTTCTCCGCTTCCGTCTCAGCCGCAGCCAGCTCCTTCTTTTCCCTGGAGAGGGATTCGTATTCCTGCGGATCATAGCCAAGATCTTTCTGCGAAGCCCGCATGGACTGCAAAGCCATTTCGAGGCCCGCGAACTCCTGCTCATGCTTTTTTATCCGCTCTACAATGGCCGGAATCTGTGCCACCCTTTCGGATAAAGAGAGGAATCCCTCGTGCAGCGGCTTGAGGGTGGCCATCTGCTTTTTGGCTAGCTGATAATCCGATTCGGTATATCCAAGAGCCTCAATCTCAGCCATAAGCAGCTCCTGCCTTTTTGCTATGGCTGCCTGCTCATTCTCCTGCCCGACAATCTCGATTTCCAGCCCCGGCAGATCCTCAAGCCGCCTGGCAAGAGCAGCATGCTCCATCACCAGAGGGCCAAGGACCAACAGGGCCGCTTCCACCTGGGCGAGCTCTTCGCCATCAAAGCCGACCGATCCCAGTTCATCGATCCTGCCAGTTAGATCTTTGATTTCGGACTGCAAATCATAGATCTGCATGGCCAGGCTCCTCAGCTCCGCCTGTAGGGCAGAGCGGCGGCTTTTTTGGGCATTCAGTTGCTCAAAAGCGGCTTTAAGATTGCTCCTCGACCTGGTCGCTCCCTCGATCTTCTCAGTCTGAGCAGCAATGCCGGTGGCCAGCTTTTCCTTCTCAGCCCTGGCCAGGGAGGCACAATCCCCGTACTTTTTGATGAGCAGATCTCTCTGGCCTTCCAGCGGCCTCTCGCATGTCGGGCAGAGCCCCTCCGCACCAAGGGCCATGACCTTCTTCAGGGAGCGTTCCGCATCCGCCTGAGCCAGCTCATGAACCCTGTAGCTGCCCCTTAATTCCACCATGGCGCTGTTGAGATCGCTGACGAGCTGATCCAGGTCCTTATCCTGGCGGCGCAGCCCTGCCTCCCGCTCTTCGATGCTCTGCAGGCTCTCCATCTCAGCGCGCGCTTTTGCCGCTTCTCCCTTCAGCCTGTCCAGCCTATCTGCCAGAGCCGTCCTCCGTGCCAGAAGCCCTTCCAGCTCCGTTGCCCTCTCCCTTTCTCTCACAAGCTCTCTCTGCCTGCTCTGGCATCTCTTTTCTTCCTCCGGGCAGCTCTCTATCTCCTTCAACCTCTCCTGGGCAGCGTGCAGTTCGCCGACCATTTTTTTCATCCGGGAGAGGCTGGCTGCGACTGCATGCTCTCTGACAGCATCTTCCTTCTGCCGGGATTGCATCTCACTATGCCTATCCCGGAGAGATTCCAGAGAAGAAAGCCTGATCAGGAGCTCTGAATGCTCCTTTTCTTTGGGCAGGAGATCCTCCAGCATCTTTGCTCCTCTCTCCAGCTCCTGAAGAGCTCTCCGGCTCTCAGTCAGAGCCCTTTTCTCCCCCTGAATGGCTGCCTCCTGGGCGGCGATGCGCCTGGCAGTCTCTTCATAATCCGCTCTTCTGGGCAGCAAAATGTCAAGACGATTTCTGATGCCAGCCAGTCTGTCCAGCCAGCTCTGCAGTTCTGATAGCCTCTTCTTGCAGGAATCGATCTCACAGAGGCGCAGCTCTTCCGCTTTTTCCGTCTCTTCAAGCTTCCTGTCTGCCGCCTCCAGACCTTTTGCCTGCTCGGCGAGATGGCCATGGAAACGCATCTTCTCGTCCATGGCCTCCCGTTCCTGCCTCCTTCCCTCCGCCGCCTTCTGATAGGCCTCTCTGCTCCTCTCCGCCTCTTGCAGCTCCTTTTCTCCGGCAAAGATCTGCCCGGAGGCTTCCTTCAGCCTGGCCTCAACGTCGCCCATCTCAGCCAGTGCTCCGGCAAGCCAGCTCCTCTTCTCCTCCAGGGACTTTTGATCGGTTTTGATCTGCAGTATGGCGTTCTCCTTAATGTCCTCCAGGCCCAGGAGCTTGAGAAGATACTCCCTCTTGCCCATCCCGCCCTCTTTGAGCAAATTGTCCAGGTCCTTCTGCCGGGCATAGAAGGTCTTCATAAAGTCCTGATAGCTGATCTTGAGGATCTCCTCCAGCCGTCCGTCCACCTCTTTGCTTCCGGAAGCGATCCTCCGCCCATCCAGCATGAGAAAAGCCTCAGCCTGCAATGCCTTTCCCTTCATCGACCGGTATATGACCAGCTCTTGCTTGCCCAGGGAGAGGGTCAGGCGGGCCTCTACAGAATCGGATTCCCCAGCACGGGCATTGCGGATGAAGTCCCTCTTGATGGCTGAAGCTCGGTTTCCGTAAAGAGCCCAGGCGATGGCCTCCACTATTGTGCTCTTTCCGGCTCCATTGCTTCCCACGATGCCTGTAAGCCCGTCAAAGAAATCCACCTCTGCATGGCGTATCTTTTTGAAGTTTTTCACGATCAGCTTATCAAGATGCATCCAATTCCTCTTTATGCCTGGCCACGACTGCCTTCTTCATAATCTCTGATCCATAGGCCACCACATCATCCCTGATCCTTGCCGGAATCTTCTCTCTTGATGATTCCTCTCTCAGGTAGCCGGAAAACTCTTCGTGCAGCGCCCGCCGGTCTACTGGCCTCTCGAAGTGCTCCTCAGCGTCCGCAAACTCGGTGCGGATCTTGAAGGAAAGGGCAGAGGCTCCGAGCTTATTGAGCCTGGTCTGGTCTATGCTCCGGTAGGCAGCCCGGTTCACGTTTTTAAGAGTGATTCTCACCATCTCGTCCCTGATGTCATCCTCGAGACACAGCTCCTCCAGCCGCTGGGCTATCTCCTCAGATCGCATCCCACTGCAATCTATTGCCGGGTGGTCGATCATGTACCTGGGCCGGACGGGTATGTTCTCCGCTCTTCCGCTCTCCAGGTCGACGAGAAGCATTCCTTTTTCATCCTGGGCCTCGCCGAAGTTGAAGTACTCCAGCGAGCCGCTGTACCAGGCGTTATGGGAAAGCTGCGCCTGTCCATGATAGTGGCCCAGAGCAATATAATCAAAATCGCTTTTAAGGAAGCTGTCCGCAAGCTCATGCTCCCCAACGCTTCTCATCTTTTTATTGCGCAGAGATTCCACCAGGCCGTGCATGACCAGCACATCTCTTCCCGACCGCTCGATCTTCTCAAACTCGGTCAGGTAGTCCCTGGGCTCCATACAGAAGGGAATGCAATGAAAAGTGTGGTCTCCTACCTCAAATTTCTCGTAC
>JAQVZT010000259.1 GCA_028708055.1 Methanothrix sp. | reverse complement strand
GAGGCTTATGGAAATGCATTCAAGGTGACCTTTGCCAAGAAGCCCAAGCTCATTCCCAAGAATCTGGATATTCTGGAAGCCGGGGCGCAGGCCGCCAAGGTGCTGGAGATGTCGAGCAAGAAGTGAGTTGAAGGGTGGCTTGCAGCCACCCTGCTATCTTTTCTTCACTTTTCAAATGCCCGAACAAAAAAGATATAGCTAGAGCACACCACACTCAATCTCAAGCGCAGGGCAGCCAGTCGACGCTTATGGCCCCTCAGGTGGAGTTGCCCCAGAGTTCTATGAACTTCTCGACGGAGAAGACGCCGGTCAGATCCTCGACGCTGCGCCCGTATTCGGCATGGCGCCCTTTGAGCTGATTTTCCGCCGTAGTCGGATCTCTGGAGATCCATCCGATGTGAGCCACGCCTATCACATTGCTGTTCAAGTTGGCCTCTAGGACGCCTGTGCAGCATGGCGCCGGCAGCTTGCATGCGCCAGACATGGAAATATCGCCGCAATGCTTCGGATAGCGTTCCGTATCTATCTGCTTCTCTGCCTCCAGTTCCATCTACCAGAGCAATATTCCTGCATACCTCACCGCGTAAACCACGCCCACCACGATCACCAGCAGACCGAAGAACCTGGTCGTCCAGCCGCCGATGGAGACATACTTCTCTCCTATCCTCCCGCCCACCGCCCGGGAGAAGGTGGCAATGGGAATGATGGGAACGCCGTGGCCGACCCCGAATATGAAGAGCATCACGCCACCCGCCAGGGGAGTGATATTTTGCGAGGCCAGCCAGATCAATACCGGCAGAACCATTGATAGGGCACAGGGTGCCCAGCCCAGGGCAAAGAAGATGCCGAGAGTGAAGGCACCGATGAATGAAGAGTGCTTGAACAGGGCGACGGACGCCTCAACCGACCTTTGCAGCAGGCTCTTCCTGGTCTCGCAGTACTCTCCTTCTCCCCGGTAGCTGCGAATTTTGGCCCTCACCGGCTCCAGGATCTCTTCCAGCGGCTTGATGTTGCTGATCCCAAGAAGAATCATAATCATCCCGGCTATCAGGTCAAAGATCCGGGAGTCTCTTATGAACAGCCCCACCTGAGAGATGAACAGCCCCAGGATAAAGAAGACGGCAGCCATGCCGAAGGTGAAGGCGATACCAATCATAAAGCCCTCCTTTGATGTGGATACGCTCTTTCTCAGGTATTCGTCCTTTCTTCTCATGGTCATGACATAGGAGAATACGGCGATCATGAGGGCTATCGAGCAGGGAGCTAGCGAGGTGATTATTCCCAGCAGGAACATGCCAAAGGCGGAGACATCCTGCCGGAAGACCTCTCCCTCCAGCCCCTTCCAGTCCGAGCCGCCAACCTCCTCCAGCTTGCTGTAGAGCTTCTCAGCGCTCTGCACGCCATCCTGCACTCCCTCGCCCACCCGGTAGACATGATAGACGGCGGCGATATTTCCGTCTTTATCGATAAGAAGGATGGTTGGATTGGATGATCCGCCATTCACATTCCAGTAGTCAAGATACTTGCTGGCAATATTGTATGGCTCGAGGTCCTCAGTCCAGGGCCAGGTGATATTGACCTTCCACCACTTCTCGGCAAGAGACTTTCCGTCATGCGAGTAAGGGTTCTTCCTCATGTTCACCGTGGCGATCTGGACCCCAGGGTCCAGGGCCTTCAGCTTTGCCAGCTCTTCCACCTGCCCCTGGAGAGACTCCTCGCATTCCACGCAGAGCGGAATCTCGATGTTGGTGATATGAAGGATCAATGGCGCTCCGGCAAAGCCGGAGAGAGAGAAGTTCTTGCCATCAACACCCACAGCAGAAAACTGCGGGGCCTTTAGGGCCTCTTCGGCAAGCGCGGGACAGAAGAAAATAGCCTGGCAGGCAAGAGCAACAAGGAGGAAAGAAGCTGCCAGGTGTATCCTGATTTTGCATTTTTTGATAGTTATCGGTATCACTCTCAGCTTTTTATCAGGTCCAGGTTGCGCGGTTCTGCTTGTAGTAGTAGATGGCATCATTCACAAAGGAGTCGATCCGCTCCTCGCTCATTGCATCGACCTCGCTGTGCCATGCTACGCCAACCTTCCCGTCCGGGCCTTTGGCCAGGGTAACGAAGATAGTCGTGGGGACGACAGGCTTTCCAATGCCGTACGGATCATAGACATCCAGGATATCAACCGCCTCTTGCAGGCTGGATCCTTCTCCCAGGACATCATGGTAATCAAGATCGTCGCCATACTTTTCTACGGCAGCCTTGATTCTTGGCGTCTGTGTCCGACAGGGAACGCATGTGCTGCTGTGAATGAGGATGAGCACCGGCTCTTCCTTGAGGGCATCGAGCATCCAGTCAGGATGTGGTACCTCTTTGCCGGAGTTTTCGTTCTGATCGGGATATGTTATCCACCAGTCGTCATCTCCCGAGCCGACATTATGCGATGGAGCATAGCTGCTCTCGTCCTGAGAGAGGGCTATGCCTGCCGTTACGAATATCGCTATAGAAAAGACGGCCACTGCCGCCAGAGCCAATACTGTGAGATTCCTGAGCCCATTGAGCATTGATTTAAACCCCCGAAATATAGTCTGCTCCTTTAATCGGCTAAATATTTAGAACTTGTCTCTCAGATTTGTCAACCAGATGCTTGAGAAATCATTGAGGACCTTTGGATCTTTTGTTTGGATTTTACCCGAATCACAGAAGAATTGATTGGCTCAAAAGCGCCGCAATCGTATTTATCGCTTTTGGGCGAAATCCTTCCGGCGAAATGCTTCCAGAACAGAAAGGTAGAGAACGGCAGAGAAAGATAAGGAATGGCAGAGAAAGAGGAAAAAAGATATGGATGAATCGTGGCGGCAGGCTGAAGGCCACCATCCTCATCATCCTTTTATCAACCCCATCTCAATCAGCTTCTCGTTGATCCTGGCATCAACGATACGAGCAATTTCTTCGTCACTCTTTTCTCGCTCATTAAATTTCCTGGATTCATTGGAAACAGCAGCATCTCTTTGGAATATTCTCAAAGGATTAATGAAGAAAGGCTTTTTGCCATCCCTCAGCCTTTTTCTTGCTTCCTTCAGCTCAAACACAAATCCGCTCGTCTTTCCTGATCCGTCCGGGCCGAAGAAGAACGCCTTCAGCGCCTCCTTTGAAGTTGCAGTCAGCCTGACCTGATCTGCCTTTGCATCCTTTTCGCTCTTCTCCTTTTCCATTCCTTCATAAAATAGATCCTCTGGCCTCTGGCTGATATACTGCAGTGCAAGCGAAATTACCTTGCAGAATCTGCTCTCCAGAGTATCGTCCTTGAGATAGGCTTTTGGATCGCCTCCATAGGGATTGCGCAGCAGGATCAGGATCTCGTTTTCTCCTTCGCCCATCTTTCTCATCGGCCATATATTCAAAGGCGTGATCCCTGTGGCCTTGGAGAGTTCTTCTCTAATCTTATCCGAATCGATAAAGCCACGGCAGAAGACCATGGCAAAGTCCGCCTTTTCCGGAGTGCATCCAAAGAGCCTTCCTTCCGCGCTCAGGGCTTTCTGCACCAACGCCTCCTCGGCATTTCTTTTTCTGGGCATTGATGCATAGAGCGGCACATAAATGGGCGGCCTTCTCAGTCCTCTGGAGGAATGCTGGGCTATCGCCTGGCTGGGTGCAATCTCATCAGGATAGTCCCGCCCGGCCACAACCGGCTGCATTATTTTGTGGATGAAGCGATTGGCAGAAGCAAAATCCTTCCCGAAATTCCTGAGCAGAATCTCATTGTCAACTATTATCACCCCATTGGCTCCGCTGCCTCTTGTGAGAAGATCATAGAGAGCGCTTATTGCCGCCAGATTCCTTCTGCCTTCCTTTGAGAACTGGGCTTTGTCGGCAAAATCACCCAGTTCAGTCAATACCCCCAAAACAAATACCGGATAGTCTGCTTTCCCTTCATTTCTGATGTGGTTAATGATAGGGTTGATAAAGCCGGTTCCTGTTCCTCCTCCAAAAGAGACGATGAAGAGGATTCCGTCGCATTCTCCTTCGCCAAGAGTTGTAAAGTCTCTTATGGCATTCCAGGCACTGTCGAATATGGGATTCGGTGCCTGAATTGTTGCCGAACCGTTGCTGGTTGAAGATCCTCCTTTTGCCTCCACCACCTCCCGGGTCATGGTCCTTCCTACGGTGTGCTGGATCTCCTCATCGGTATCAAATATCTCAAATATGGCTTTGAGGTATTGAGCGTCTCTAACGAATCCCTGCTTCTTAACATCGTAGCCGTATTTCTCCCGGACAAGTCTATGAA
>JAQVZT010000258.1 GCA_028708055.1 Methanothrix sp. | reverse complement strand
CGGGCCAGGGTGCCGTTATCGTCACGGGCCAAGGCATCCGAGGTACCGGTCAGAGCTTCTGTGAAATCAGACTTGTGATAAATGCTGACGTTTTCGTCCTCAGAATCTACCCACAGGGTATTGTTGAAGTAGCCGGAATTCATGGTGCCGGTTACACTTGTATTGCCGCTATCGCCATCCTGGCTCTGGCCAAGGGTCAAGGCCCGACCTGAGGTCACAAGGGTCGCATTGGTCTTCTGGTATATCGAAGCGCTGCCATCTGCCTCAAGGCCCATGACCGTATCGAAGAGACCGCCGGTTTGAGTGGTATGCACCAATGTCTGAGCGAGGGTGCCTTTATCGTCGCGGGCAAAGGCATCCGAGGTACCGGTCAGAGCTTCTGTGAAATCAGACCTGTGATAAATGCTTACGTTTTCGTCCTCAGAATCTATCCACTGGGTATTGTTGAAGTAGCCGGAATTCATAGTGCCGGTTACGCTTGTATTGCCGCTATCGCCATCCTGGCTCTGGCCACGCGTCAGGGCCTGACCCGAGGTCGCAAGGGTCGCATTGGTCTTCTGGTAGATCGAAGCTCTGCTGCCGGCCTCAAGGCCTATGACCGTATCGAACCTGCCCTCTGACATCGTCGCATTCACGCTGCTCTTTGCATTGCTGCCATTGGAGTCCTCGGCAAAAGCATTGGATGAAGCTGCGAGGGCAAGGGTTGCATTAGCCCGGTGATAAATGCTGACGTTTTCGTCCTCGGCTGCCAGTGCCAGAGTGTTATTGAACAGACCCTGGTTCATGCTGGCTGTAACACTGGTGTTACCTCTGTCGCCGACAAAGTTGGAAGCATCGGACAGTGCCGAGCCGGTCAGGGCCTTTGTGGCATCGGTCTTCTGGTAGATGACTGCGCTGCCATCGGCCTCAAGGTTCATGATCGTGCTGAATAAGCCACCTGCCATGGTAGCGCTAACTCTAGTCTGGGCCAGATTCCCATCGGAATCTTTTGCATAAGCGTTGGATGAAGCAGAAGTGGCAATGGCAGCGTCTCCTTTGTGATAAATAATGACGTCTTCATCCCTTGAGGAGACATACATGGTATTGTTGAACAGGCCCTCATTCATGCTTGCCGTAACGCTGGTATTGGCCCTGTCGCCTTCTTGATTGACGGCTCTGCTTGATGCATATCCGAAGAGCGCCCCGGTGGCATTTGTCCTTTGATAAACAGATGCATTTTCGCTGGCTCTGGCATTTTGGCGGGTGCTGTAGTTGCCTCCGGACATTGCTGCATAGGTGCCGGATCTTGCCATGTTCCCGTCCGAATCAATCGCAAAGGATCCGGACCAGGCATGATTCGCTTGTGTAGCATCGGTGAATTGCATTGCAGTGGCCGCTTTACCATCGACCAGTGCACTCATTTCCGAGGTAAAATTGCCGTGATCCATTGAGAACCCTGCATATGTTGAAGATCTGTTTCTTCCAAATTCATGGGCAAGGGTGTTTGAAGAGCCATATAGCGTCTCTGTCGAGTTAAATAGCTGATAGGAAGCAGCGAAATCTGCGGATTTGTTGACGATAGCCACGGATTTAGTGCCGAAATTGCCCGCATCCATCCTGGTGCCGGCATATGTGCTCGCCAGATATTTGCCCCGGATCAGAGCGTATGCATATGATGCAGCCGATAAAGCCTGGCTGGCATTTGTCTCATGCCATAGGGCAAGATCATAATCGCCGACCGCAACCTGCTTCGAATCAAATGTGCCATTGGAGAGATCAGCTTTGACCTTGCTGTAGACAATATCGCCCTCCGCGTTGCCTGCATAAGATGACGATGAAGCGCCCTTCGCATCCCATACTTTGGAGACCTCATTTGCAGCAGCCTGATCGTCTGCCCAGGCATTCTGATTGGTGACCATCTTCCCATCGGTTAGTTCGACCATCACTCCAGATCGATTTCCTGTATAGCTATTTGACCAGGATTTGGCAACAGCTGCCAGAGCAAATATCTCTGAGTCCTGAGAGGCATATGCTATAATATCATTTGGAGATCGTAAAAGATTTGCAATTTGAGATGTGCTCAACTTGCCATCGTGAATCTCCACATAAGTATCAGCCCGGCTTCCCAGACTATCCCCCGCTCGTGATCCCACGAACGCCTTTTCAGCCTCTATTTCGGAATTGATTCCAGCCCGCATACCTCCGCTAACGCTAAGAGATTGATCCATTCTAAGGGAGCCTTCTTCGACTCTGCCATACTGCTTAACGAATTCGCTGCCCATGCAGGCACCAAGGCAGAATTCCACTAGATCGGCGTTCGAGAATGATGCGCTTTGGCTGAGGCTCAAGGTATTCGGGGACAATGCAACATTGCTTTGAACATTATTGGCCATTGCGTTCCTGGAGAATAGACGATTGAAACCATTATATCCGCCGCTTCCCATATACTTTTGCACCATATTGATGCTGCCGGGTCCCGAAACAGTCCTTGAACTGCTGATTGAAGCGGGAGAATAGCCACCTGTGCCGCTTTCATGAACCGCGACATCATCGCTTACAGTATAATAATCCAAAATCCCCACGCTGCCACCGCCATCAGAAACTGAAAAGCCCACGCCAATGGCAAGACTGGAAGGAATTGTCAATATTAATAATAGAAAACTTATGATGAATTTTTTAATTGTTCTCAATCCCGGCGGCATAGTTTCATAGTCTTTTCGCTACATTTAAACTTAATTATTTTCCATGAAAATCTTATTATTAGAATATAAAATTCGTTACTTATAAAGTAGCTGATATCATATACCCCGAATTAGATAATACTAAAACATTTTTAATGATATCCAAGTCCAAAGGAGGACTGAATTCATATCCGGCAATTATGTTCAATTAAATCAACTTTTAGGTATTATTTAATAACACTGGATATTATAATTATGCTCACAATACCTACAATAAAAAGAATATTGGATCGACTTAAGCTCACTTCGCCCCATTTACCACGATGGCTTTATCAAAGGCTTTAACAGCATCCCTGTATCTTCCTGCAGCATTTAGAGTCAACCCAAGGTTATTCCATGCCTCCGCATAATTTGGATCGGAGACGGTCGCATTGCTAAAGGCATCAATTGCCTCGTTTGTCCTGTTGAGATTCATCAGAATTATTCCTTTGTAGTTCCAGGCCTGGGCAAATTTAGGATTGACCTTTACCGCACGGTCATAAGCCTGAAGCGATTCATTATATTTTCCCATACGGACGAGTGCGATTCCCTTATTGCTCCATGCTGAATCCAAAGTCGGGTCCAGCCTCAAAGCCTCATCGAAAGCCTTTACAGCCTGACCATAGTCTCCAAGGTTCAGATAAGCAAATCCCTTGTTTTCCCAGGCTTTCACATACGAGCCATCAATCTTGGTAGCATTATCAAATGCGTCCACCGCTTTCTTATATTCGCCCATGCTGGTCAGAGCCAGGCCCTTATTATTCCAGGCCCAGCTGAACTTTGAGTCTAGGGAAAGAGCATTGTCGAATCTCTGCAAGGATTCATTATATCTTCCCAGCCGGATCATATCCAGACCAATATTATTCCAGGCATGAATGGCACTTGTGTTCGAAGAAGTTGCATTTTCATAAGCCAATATCGCTTCCGGGTAATCTCCCAGGCTATCCAGAGCTATGCCCTTATTGAACCAGTAGCCAGCCGTATCCTCCTGAGCAAAGGATGGAATAATCAATAGGACAACAAATGATAAAAAATAAACAGATTCTCTATTCATCAATTTAACCTCTCCTCGAAGATCCTACTTAAAATATAAAATTAAATAGATACCTTTTCATTCGATAGACATAAGCACGTCGCCGGGATTTACTGTGGTCCCCTCTTTGATATAGATCTCTTTTACGGTGCCATTTTTATTGGCAAGAATGTTCTGCTCCATCTTCATAGCCTCGATGACGACCACTGCATCGCCTTCGGTTACTCTGTCTCCTTTCTTGACCTTGTAGCGGATGACAACGCCTTGCATGGGCACCGTCAGTCCATCCCTGGGGGCCTTGGGCTTGGCTTCCTCGATGGTCATGCCCGCCGGGGCGACCTTGACCAGATAAGACTCGCCATCAATCTCAACATTGAGGGCCATGGGCTCTGCCTTCAGAGGTGCAGTCGCAGCTACGGCAGGCGTTTTCTTGACCAGTTGCTCTTCTACGACTGCGCCCTGCAGGAACTTTATGGCCACCTGCGGATAGAGAGCATAGGTGAGGTAATCCTCCTCCTGTTTGGCCAGCTTCAGGGCATCGACTGCTTTCCTGGCATTTT
>JAQVZT010000257.1 GCA_028708055.1 Methanothrix sp. | reverse complement strand
AGACCGGCCTCGCACAGTGGCAGGAGAGGCTGCAGGCCATTGCCCCGGAACTGCTGACAGAGCTCTCGGAGAAGAAGGAGCCGGACAAGGGCCTGCCTGCTCTACAGGGGGCGGAAAACGGCGTAGGGATGCGTTTTGCTCCTAACCCCAATGGTCCACCAACTCTGGGCAGTGCGCGGGGCATCATCGTCAACTCTGAGTATGCGAAAAAGTATGGCGGCAAGTTCATCATACGTTTTGATGACACCGATCCGGTGAAGAAGCGGCCCATGCCTGAGGCCTACGGTTGGTATCTTGAGGACTGCGCGTGGCTCGGTGCCCAGCCAGATCTGGTGATAACTGCCAGCGAGAGGGTTGACAGCTATTATCCCATTGCCGAGGAGCTGATTTCTCGTGGCGGCGCCTATGTTTGCACCTGCTCGCAGGCTGCATTCAAGGAGCATAAGGACAAAGGAATCGAGTGCGAGCACAGGAGTCAGACCGTCGAGCAGAATCTGGAACTCTGGCAGCAGATGCTGGACGGTCGCATGGCAGAGGGCGGCGCAGTTCTGAGGGTCAAGACCGACATGCACCACAAAGATCCGGCCATCCGCGACTGGCCGGCTTTTCGCATCGTCACTGCCTCTCACCCGCTGGTGGGAACGAAGTTCCGGGTCTGGCCGCTGCTAGATTTTGAGTCGGCGGTGGAAGATCACCTGCTCGGCACGACGCACATCATCCGGGGCAAAGACCTGGCAGACAGCGGCAGCAGGCAGAGGTATCTCTACGATTATCTGGGCTGGAAGTATCCCCAGGTTATTCACTGGGGCAGGATCAAGATTCATCAGTTCGGATCCTTCAGCACCAGCAAGCTCAGAAAGGCCATCGAGGCCGGAGAGTACAGCGGCTGGGACGATCCGCGCGTTCCCACGGTGCGGGCCATCCGTGCTCGGGGCATCCGTCCGGAGGCGCTGCGAAAGTTCATGATCGATCTGGGTGTGGGCGAGACCGACATCTCAATCAGCATGGACTCAATCTACGCCGAGAATCGCAAGATTGTAGACCCCGAGGCCAACCGCCGCTTCTTCGTCTGGGAGCCGGTTGAGTTGACAATCGAGGGCGATGTGCCTGCCCTGGCGCTTGCTCCACTGCATCCCAGCGACGATCGCGGCTTCAGGGAGCTTCCCGCCGGAAATAAGGTATTCATCTGCAAGAGCGATCTGCTCGCGCTGAAGGCAGGAGAGAGCATCCGCCTCAAGGACCTGTGCAACATAGAGATCACAAGCCTTGAACCGGTCCGGGCGCGCTTCCTGGGCAAGGATATGGGCAAGAGGACCCGGATCATTCACTGGGCGCCCCTGGACGGGCCGAAGGTTACGGTCCTCAAGCCAGACGGAATGGACGAGGGCGTGGGCGAAGCGGGCATCGCTGAGGAGCTGGGAAAGGTGGTGCAGTTCGAGAGGTACGGGTTTGTGCGGGTAAATTCGGCGACCAATAATATGATCGTGGCCAATTTTGCTCACAGATAAATTTTATTTCTTTTTTGCAAAAGGATAAATGGCCGAAAAGGAAATTGATTGCAGATGATTCACGAGATCCAACTGAGAAATCTGCTCTCCTTCGGACCTGATACTGAGCCTTTGGCTATGAGAGATCTCAATGTGCTCATAGGCACTAATGGGTCGGGAAAGTCCAATTTCATTGAAGCAATATCTCTCCTGCGCTCCGCACCAAATGAGATCGCTTGAGAATTTGAGCTATTTCTGCCGATTCAAGGAAACACTTAACCTGCGTCTTCTCGCGGGTACTGCTTAGATCCTGAGCAGGTGTAACGGCAGCAGTGCCGCCGCCAGAAAAGCCACCAGTGCCACGGCCATTCCCTTTTTCAGCGCTTTCTGCGCTCCCGTCGCATCCCTGCGAACGATCTTCAGCACGGAGAGCAGGAAGAACAGATCCGCAACCGTCACAATCATCAAATACACTCTGCCGAAGGGTGCAAAGAATCCAAGCACAACCGCTGCCAGAGCAAAGATGGCAGCCAAGCCCGCACTGGCGCGCTCCCCAGCCAGGATGGGCAGAGTGCGTGCTCCGCCTGCCAGGTCTCCGGCCATATCCTCGATGTCCTTGGCGATCTCCCGGCTCATGCTGACCAGAAAGGAGAGCAGGAACGGGACCCGATTGGCGAGAAGTCCTGCGGTGCCAGCAGCAGCGCCCCCGAAGAGGAAGGTGGAGCCTGTCAGAAAAGCGACTGTGATATTGCCAGCCAGCGGCATGGCTTTCAGATTTCTGGCATAGAAAAAGAGGAGAACGGAGTTGAAAGCGGCCACGACCAGGCAGATCTGGTTTACCAGGCCCGCGAACAGGCAGCCCGCGGCAAAGAGGGCAAGCGAATAATAGCAGGCATTCCTCGCGCTCACTCGCCCGCTGGGTATGGGCCGGCCCGGCCTGTTTATGGCATCGATATCCCGATCATAGTAATCGTTGATGGCATTTCCTGCGCCTGTAATCAGAAAGACGGTGAGAATTATCAGCGCCGCGGCCCAGGGGACGAGCCCTCCGGCAATGAGAAGGCCAATGATAGCTGCGGCTGCCGCCATCATACAGTTGAAGGGACGCAGAATCTCCCAGTATGCTTTCAACGCGATAAGCCCCTGCGGCCTCTAGCCAGAGATGCCGCGCATCAGATAGAGCAGATAGAACTCAGTTAAGTAACTATCGATGTCTTTTCGAGCGGGCTCATCAAAGGAAATCTCCTGAGGTGGACAGGTGAGCTTCAGGAGATATGTGCTACTGGCGGGAACCTTCTCACGATAGATGAGGCCATTGCTCTGCATTTTGCATACGATCTTTGAGCATTTGCTGCTGTCGATGGACATCAGGCGCCGCAGCTCTGATTGGTACAGGCTGCCGCCTCTTGAACCTATGAGGTCAAGTGCTCTATCCTGAAGGGCAGAGACGCTGCTGCCGGGATTGTTAATGGTGTTCTTTGACATTCTCATCACGAGACTAATCTCACACTTAATTTATTTTGATATACTGTCATAGCACACTTTTAGTATAAGTTCTTTTTGCAATTATTCTATAAATTGCGGCACAAGTCAGATAAACCCTAAGAAGAGCAAATTTGTTTCACAATTAATTTATATTGATGAATTTCTAAAAAAATATAATATTTGCCTGAGGCGGTGAGCCTGATAGTCCTTCGAAGCGAAGGACGAATTGACTGGATCATACAGCATCGCATCCTTCTCCAGAACCGGGCGAATGTGAGCCTTGCGGCCCAGATCAGGGACCGCCTGCCCGCGGGTCTCTTGCTGCTCAATGCTTCCGCCGAGCCCCAGGTGGAAGGGCAGGATCTGGTCTGGGTTACGACCGCCATACCCAGCGGAGCGAGCCGGTTTATCGAATACCGCGCCTCTGCCTTGCAGGACGGAAGGTTCGTGAACGCTGCCTGGGCAGATGCTCACGCATTGGACGGCTCGGGCGGGTCAGCGACGCAGGCCATCGCCACGGTGACGCTCGGGAATGCTACATCCTACTCCGAGGACGGCTGGCGGCCTCCTGAGTGGGGTCTGGACAGAATGGAGATGATCTGCGATGATGAGATCGCCGATAGCAACGGCTGTAGCTCCTGCCCGAGCTGCAGCTGTCCGCTGGATGATTGATTGAAAGGCGGGCCTCACGGGATGTGGGGCTTGGCCGGTTTTTTTGAAAAGATTTTGCACTTATCCTGTGGACGTATGGCAATCGAAATCGATCGGTTCTAGCGAGACAGCTGGCTGCCTACCGCCGCGTCCATCAGCCCCAGAAACTCCTCTCTGGCCTGCGGCGGAATGGTCGCTCCAGCGGCGATGTTGTGTCCGCCACCAACGCCACCCACCGCCTGAGCGCAGCGCGACAGGGCATCGGCCAGGTCCAGGCCGGATCGCACCAGATCCTGAGTGCCCCGCGCTGAGACTTTGAGCTGCCCTTCCGCAGTCCTGGCAAAAGCGAGGATCGGCCGGGAACGATCACCCATCTGAAAGCTCATTCCGGCCACAATGCCCACGATAGTGTCCATAATAGCATCTCCGGCATCAAAGTACTGGATGCTCTTGAGGGCGGTAATTCCACCATCCCGAACGAGCTTGAGTCCGTTCACCAGGTTCTGGCGGTGCTGGCCCAGCAGCCTCTGCGCCTCCGTGAAGGCCTTATCCCTGTCGCCCATGCAGACCCGCAGCCCTACATCTGCATGACCGTATCGAGCAGTGGCATTGAGAAGAGTCGAGTATTCGCTCGCGTCACGCAGCTCAGTTCCTTCCTGTTCGCCCAGAAGAATG
>JAQVZT010000256.1 GCA_028708055.1 Methanothrix sp. | reverse complement strand
AAACGCTTTTGGCCTTTGCTTGGTGATTATTGTCCATTTTGCACTTATACGAAAGAAGCGAACCACATTATTTACAAATTCCTTAATTTGTTTTTAACCAAATTGCTTTTTTGCATTTTCACCAAAAGGGTTAAAAACCTTTTAGTCCATGGACAAACAGGCAGATCGTAATGCTCATGCTCCAGGTCATCACCTCTGCCTGGCCGCCTTCGTTTGGCCAATTGACCCTCTTGGGCTATCAGGTAGGTCTGAAATGGGTTACACTGCTATCTGATTTGGATTCGGATCCATCGGATCAGATGGGGCAATTGGACGGGAAGGAAGAAACGATCACAGATATTGGAAGTATTATAAATATTGGAGGGATTAATTGTGCAGTTTGACCCACTAGACCTTGGCCTGTTGGCCATAGTGCTAATTGTTCTTGTAGGACCTTTCATGGTCAAGAAGATAGAGCATAACCTTGAGGTATTTCTGTTTGTTATGGGAGTATTGGCGGTAACCATATCCAGCTTCTACAACAAAGAAGCGCTGATATCGATGCTGGGATATACGGAACACCAGGCGGAGCTTATCGGCTGGAATCAGGAGATCATAATGGAAGCGATTAAAGAGCCGGTGGTAAAAGGAATTGTTCCGGCTGTGCTGGTCGCAGGCCTGCTATTCCATTATGGAAAAGCCTCTGTCCAGAAGGCGATGAACTCCATCATAAAAACGGTCCCCCTTAAGGTAATTGTCTTCTTGATCGTGGTAATTCTGGGATTGTTCTCAAGCGTCATAACCGCCATTATTGCTTCTCTGCTCCTCGTGGAGCTCATGAACTGCATGCCCCTTGACCGGCAGACCAAGATCAATCTGATCATCATTGCCTGCTTCTCCATTGGCCTGGGCGCAGTGCTCACTCCCGTAGGTGAGCCGCTTTCCACCATTGCCATCACCAAGCTGCAGGGTGAGCCCTTCAATGCGGCGTTCTTCTTCCTCTTCAACCAGCTGGCCATCTACATTATACCCGGATGCGTGGCCATGGGCCTGCTTGCCATGTTCTTTACTGGCAAGGCCAAGGCCATGGAATGCAAGGCGACCGAAGAGGATGATGGTGGCCTGAAGGATGTGGTCATCAGGGCCATTAAGGTCTATGTCTTCGTCATGGCGCTTCTCCTTCTGGGCGGCGGCATGAAGGTGGTAATAGACAAGTACATTCTCGGCATATCCCCGGAGATTCTCTACTGGGTGAACATGATCTCCGCTATCCTGGATAACGCTACCTTGACTGCGGCAGAGATAAGCCCGGCCATGAGCATGGTCCAGATTCAGGCGGTTCTCATGGGTCTGCTTATCGCTGGCGGAATGCTCATCCCCGGCAACATCCCCAACATCATCTCCGCCGGAAAGCTGGGCATCTCCAGCAAGGAATGGGCAAAGCTCGGCGTTCCTCTGGGCCTTATCCTGATGGCGGTATACTTCGTGTGGATCTTCTACATACCATTCCACATTGAGTTTCATTTCTAAATGGCGATGATCTTATCTCCCTTTTTTTTCTGAATTCAGACTGCCCATCATTCAAACAGCACATTTTAAATGCCTTCAAATCCACAAGGCCGGATCACGACGATGGGATTGTGAGGGCGCAAGCTATGCCAAGCACCAGATACACGAGAATCGAGATCACCCAGGAGGCTTATATGGGCCTTGAGGCGGAGGCGGTATTGCAGGGCAAGACCCTCAAGAAGCTCGCCTCCGATTTGATATTGAGTGGCATATCGGCAAAAGCCTTGAATTTCGTGCGTCTAAGGAGCGAATCGTTTCCTGGTGACGAGGCCAGCCTGAATAGAGGTGCTTATGAGGCCGGCGGGCAGCGCTCAAGGATATCCGATAACCAGGAAGCCATACAGAAGATAAAGGATCTCTGGGCCCAGAACCCCAGGCCGTCACGCCGGGAGATTGCCAGAATAATCGACTACCCTGCTTCATCCACCAAATATCAGATCAAGAACATGCTGGAAAGGGGCGAACTCAGGGAATAACCTTCTATTTCTTGATGCATTTTACATATATCCTGTACCCCAGGAGGTTGAGCTTTTTCCTTCCGGGCAGCACCCTTCGCTCCAGAAAGGAGGATAGTCTCTCCTGAAAAAACCCGGGGTCGATAAATCTCCGCCAGGGGCTCAGGAAGAGGTATCCCTGGCAGGGCTTGAAGTCAAAGCCGCGGCACTCAAGGACCGCAAATCCTGCTTTATCCAGCTCTGCATAAAATTCAGAGGGAGAGACGTACTCTGGCGGGTTAATCGGTTCCCGGAAGAGATGCTTTCTTATCATGGTATAGTGGGAGGTGCGGGAGAAGAAGTCCACCGCCAGTGTCCCCTCCGGCTTGAGCACCCGGTAGAATTCCTGCAAGGCCTTTGCCGCTGCGGAGGTGTTCGGCAGGCAGGTCAGAACGCCGCTGCTCACCACCCGGTCAAAGCTCTGGTCCTGGAAGGGCAGATCTGTCACCGACCCCTGCAAAAAAGCCGCCCTGCCATCGCTCCTCGCTCTTGCAGCCGCTCTGCCAAGCATGTTGGCGGAAAAGTCCATACCCACGACCTCTAATGCCTTAGTGTCCCTATTTTTCCGGGATCTTCTATCTTTGAGCGCTCTTATGAGCAGGTTGCCATTGCCGCAACCTGCGTCAAGCACCCGGCCATGCACACCGGAAAAGCAAAATCTTGCCGCTTCCTCTTCGAAGTCATCCATCATCCTCAATATGAAATCTGGCGTATCGTCAGGCAGATCGCGTGCCAGCTTGAGGTCGATCTCTTCTCCGCACCTCTTCTGGCTCTCCCAAAACTCCAGCTCTTCTGGGTCCAGATGGCAGTCCATATCTAAGGCACCTTCAATATTCCCTTAGGAAAATCCAAATGCGTGGCTCTAATGCCACGGCAAGGAATCGATCCTCTGATGTGGGAAATATTTATACTTTGCCGGAGATACTCTACCAAGCAAATCCGATCGCCTCAATAATCAATATCGATGTCAAGACCGATGGAGCCAGAAATAGTGTCCGAGCAAGTGCAGGAAGAAGAGCTGCAGGAGATCGCAGCACTGGTTTTGGAGGAGATAGATGGCCTTCTCACCACAATGGATAGGGCAGCGGAGCGGATATCGTCCGGCTGCGAGCTACAAGAGATCGACGATGCCGGTTATCATCTCTACCTGGCAAGAAAAGATCCGAAGGATCACGGCAGCCGGGCGGAAGCAGTGATGAGCAGCATGCAGTACGATCGATTTATCCAGATCATCGAATCAATTGCCTCTCAGATGGGCCTGTGCCTTGAGGAGGAGACGAAGCTGGAGATAGATCTGCCTCTTGCGGAATTTGAGGAGAATATGGTTACGGGCGGCTTTGAAAGATACAAGGGGCTGGCGGTCGAGCATCGCAACAAATGCCTGGAGGAGCTGATTTCTGCGGTTTGCCGGGTCCTGAAAGAGCGCGGCCTGGCGGTGGCCTGTGTACCTGACGAGGATGTGATATTCTATTTGCCGGTAGTTCAGTCAAATAATGGCCTGCGTTAATTGGAGGAAGTTTTATGTTATCTAGTGCCATTTTCATGGTTGTCTATTTTATATTCTTTGCAGCGGTTCATAGCTTTCTAGCTGATCCCCGGTCCAAGAGCCGGGGCAAGAAGGCACTCGACAAAGCCTTTGACCTCTGGCAGAGGCTGGTCTATAATTTGCTCGCCCTGCTAATGGTGTTTCCCTTTCTCTTCATCCTGGCCTTTATGCCCGATAAAACAATTTACATAATCCCCGCACCCTGGAGCTGGCTGATGGCTTGCATACAGCTTCTGGCTGCAATAGCGCTTCTCGTCACGCTGCGCCAGACTGGTATCTTTTTCTTTATGGGACTGTCCCAATTACAGGATCAGGACTCCCGGCCAAATAGAGGAAAGCAGCTGGTAACAGGGGGCTTCTACGGGTGCATTCGAAATCCTCTGTTCTTCTTTGCTGCCATCTTTCTCTGGAGTTCTCCAATTATGACGGAGAACCTGCTGGCCTTCAATATTCTGGCAACCGTCTATTTTTACATAGGTGCCCGGCATGAGGAGCGATCGCTAAAAGATGAGTTCGGACCTGTTTATGAGGACTACAGAAAAAATGTACCCATGTTTTTGCCTCGTCTGAGGTGCTCAGGCCATCCTATGCGGAAATAGCGCTGCAAAGTGTGCCGGCTGCCTAGACCAGGCCCTCCCATACCGCCTTTTGCAGCATGGCAACCACTGGCACTCTGATGATCACCGCCAGCCTTTCGCCACCCATTGTTCCGACAACGATTGAGGAGCGCTCGTCGGCGATCA
>JAQVZT010000255.1 GCA_028708055.1 Methanothrix sp. | reverse complement strand
GTGACCGAGTCGTCATTCAAGATCTTCTCAGCCCCGATGAACTGTTGCCGGATCGGGTGCTGAAACGAATGAAAAATATGACCCGTTCCATGATCCAGGATGCTCTTTCCACACTAACAGGGCCTAATAGCGAATTGGCTTTGGATGTGATGCAAAGAGATGATGACATTGATCGTCTCAATCTGCTAATGGCCCGGAAATTTACTGAAATCCTCAAATCACGATCTGTAGCACCGGTGTCTATTAATCCGATAATTGTCTTTCATTTCATGCAAGCGGCAGCAAACCTGGAACGAATGGCAGACTATGCCGCAAAGATTGCGGAGGTCTCCACTCAATTATGTTATGATCGTTCTGATGGGATTATTGAAAAGCTACCCGAAATCATCTCCCTTCTCACCAGCTTGATTGATGAGTCAGTAGCTGCAATTCTCAATGCAGATAATCTGAAGGCAAATCAGGTACTCGATCGAATCGGGGAGATAAAGAGACAATTTCCAATCACCCCCGACTTTTCCGATGAGAATGACGATGGAATGCGGATAAAGTTGCTTGTCGCTGACAGCTTGGAACGTATTCTCGATCGCATAGAAAATATCGCAGAGCTGTCCATAAATTTGCAGATTGCGCTTTCAAGAGCCTGAAATCAAAGGGCGTCAATATGGCATGACCATTGACCCCGCAAAAAATCAAATTATTCAAGTGGTTCCGGCAATATAGCATCTGATTTCATTAAGACAGCCTCTCCTCAGGGCAAATTCTGCGATAATACCTATGAGACAAGAGTAGAAATACAGGGAGCAAGGACCTCGATGAGGCCCTTCTTCCTTTCAGTTAAACGCCCGGACCGGGATTCGAACCCGGGTCGAAAGCTCGACAGGCTTTCATGATGGGCCACTACACCATCCGGACATTATTCAGATCCCGCCTCCCAGATTCGAACCGGGGACATCGCGGTGACTGCGCGTAGCACCTCTACGGTGCGAGACATACTACAGCCGCGCACTCTACCAGGCTGAGTTAAGGCGGGCCTCTCGCTACCAGGTTATTCCTTGTACTTAAGCCCTTCGAGCCTAAAGCTCCAGAGCTCTCTTTGCACGAAGATCGGTCCGAGGGGAAAATATTATTATGGGATGCGATTTTGCAGCTCTCTGATGCTTATAGGAATAATGTCTGATGCCCATGACAGCATCCAGGGGGTCAAGGATGCTCTTGCAATCTTCAAAGAAAGGAAAGTTGACCTGCTCTTATTCGCCGGGGACATGATCGGCTCCGGCAACTGCTATACCTTCGAAGGCTTTGGCATTCCCATGAAGCTTGTCTACGGAAACAACGACGGTGACCGCGTAGGCCTGGCCCGCGAATTTGCTCGCGTGGGCGGCGAGTACCTGGGCGACTTTGGGGAGATCGAGGCGGGCGGCCTGAAGATCGCCCTCATGCACGGCACCGAGGAGCCGCTGGTAAAGGCCGTGGTAGCCTCTCAGCTCTACGATGTCGTGGTCCGCGGCCATAACCATAGCGCTGAAGCGACAAGGCATGGCAAGACGCTCCTGGTCAACCCTGGCGAGATCTGGGGCCACTTCACTGGCCTGTCCAGCATCGCAATTCTCGACACCGCCAGCATGGCTGTGGAGATGATACCTCTGGGCAGCTTCAAGACCTTCCGCGAGATCCTCAGAGAATGATGCAAATGGCATCCGGTGCCTTCCTTTCTTTCCTGGGATGCTCTCTTTTGGTGCAAAAGCGGGGCGAGATGGTCTGCCGGATCTATTTCGCCCAGGAGAGTCCCGCCGAGCCCTCACCGCTAGCCGAGGATATTGCCGCCTACCTGGAAGGAAAGGCGCCCTGCCCCAATGTGCAGCTGGATATGTCCGGCTGCACCGATTTTCAAAAACAGATTTATGCGCTGGTGCAGTCGATACCGCGCGGCACGACGGCGACCTACGGCCAGGTGGCCGAGCGTGCGAAAAGGCCCGGAGCGGCGCGGGCCGTGGGCAGGGCTATGGCGGCAAATCCCTTCGCAATCCTGGTGCCCTGCCACCGGGTGGTCGCCAAGAATGGCCTGGGCGGATATGCCTGGGGCAGGGAGATGAAAGAGAAGCTGCTGGAAATGGAGAGTGGACCCTGTGTGAAATCGTCCGTGAGTGGGTGGCGGCAATCCACTTTGCACCAAAAATCTGCAAGTCCGCTTGGCGCCAGCTTCTTTAGCTAGGCCACGACACCGCCGCAGAATCTGCTGCCAGCACACACGCGCTAGAGCCTGGGGGCAGCCCTGCACAACACCCTATGCGTAACACCCTATGCGTGGCAAAATAGAAGAAAATGCCTAAGCTTCAGCTCTTTTCCGCGGGATGAGTGGAATGGCTGAGGTTAATGGTAAGCTCGGCGATGTTCATGATGTAATCAAGCATTCGCTCCAGACTGCTGGCCAGAATAAGCCTGACCACCATCTCCGGCTCTTCTTTATAATCCCCTGATTTGGCTATTCTCTCCACCTGCTTCTGAATCTCCCTGATCCTGTCGATTAGATCATTGGCCTTGTTGGAGTTGGTCTGTAGCAGATAGGATATGGAGTCGTCAAGAAGGCTCCCCAGCAATGACTCCATGCGGAAAAGCTCATCCTTCAAATCGTCAGGCAGGTTGTATCTTTGCTGGCCAGCGATCTCGGCAATGCGATAGGCGTGGTCCGCAATGCGCTCCAGATTGGATGAAGCCTGCATGTAATTGAATGCTGTGATGGGGTTAAGCGTTTCCTGTTTTACGGATCCGGATCTCAGGATCTCTGTGAACTGCCTCGCGATGAGCAGATTGAGCCGGTCCACATCATTGTCTCTCTGGATAACATCCGCCGCCAGCTCCTCGTTGTTGTTCAAAAGGCTGGAAAGCGAATCTGAGATCATGGATTTCACTACGGTCCTGATTCGTTTCAGGGCCCTCTCGGATTGAAGCTCCTCTGAACTCAACAGGTCCTGAATTACCACCTTATTGATGGTCTCCTCCAAAATCTCGGGACCGATGAGCTTGTTGACGATAAGGTGCAGATCCTTCTTCTGAATGGAGGACATATGCCCGGAGGTGACCTCAATGGTTCGATAGCCGCCCACATAGCATCCGATGATGTCTCTAACCAGATGCTCTCCCGTTTTGTCTCCAATATCCAGGCGCACTCGCATCTCACGCTCAGAGCGATCTGTAGACAGTGTCAAAGCCCCGTTATCGCCCTGATTGATGTAAATTATGGAACCGGCAGAGATGCTGTTCTTGGTCGCCCAGCTCTTGGGAAGCGAGACTATGAATGTCGACTTGCCGGTCCGCTGCACCTTTCGTGTGTCCATAAATAGCCCTAGTTGAGATGCTCTCTCTTTGCTTCCACCATATAGACGATGGCCTCGCAAATGTTGCAGATATGATCGCCAATCCGTTCCATGTGCCTGTTGACCAGCAGCAGGGCAGTTGCCTCGGTAATCACTTCCGGCCTTTCGATGATTATTTTCAGGATCTTGGTCCTGGCTTTGACATACAGCCCGTCGATCTCATAATCCCATTTGGTAACCTGCCTAGCCATATCTGCGTCGCTGTTCATGAGGGCCTCCATGGACCCTTCAAGCATCTTTTTGCAGATCTCAGCCATGTGGGGGATATACTCCAGCTTGGTTATCTGGACCTTGTTTTGAGACTGGGTGGTAACTCTGGCCACATCCACCGCCAGGTCGCCGATCCTCTCCAGATCTATTCCGATCTTCAGTATGCCTATGATGCGCCTGAGATCCTTGGCCATGGGCTGCTGCAAAGCGAGAAGCTCCATGCAAAGATTCTCTATCTTCTGGCTCTGGTCGTCCATTTCCTGGTCGTGCTTAATGACCTCTTTTGCCAGATCCATATTATAATCACGCAACGCTGAGACAGATTTTTCTATCGCCTCGGCGCCACGATTCGCCTGATCTTTTGCGAGATTCTTAAGCTCTTTTAAATCTCTGTGATACCGCTCTCGATACGGGCTCATCCTAACTCTCCTGTAATCCAATCCAGTTGCTATTTTTCCTGCCGAATTGCGGACAGAATTGCCGGCCAAATTCCATTGGCCGATTTCTCTTGGCCAGGTTCGCTAAATCTAATCGTCTGCCTGAGTCTGATTACCTAGCCGAATCTTCCTGTGATATAATCTTCCGTGCTCTTCATCTTCGGCATCTCAAAGATGCTCTTCGTCTCACCCACTTCGATCAGCTCGCCGAGCAGGAAGAAAGCGGTGCAGTCGGAGATTCTAGCAGCTTGCTGCATATTATGAGTCACGATCACCTGGGTGTAGTTGTCCTTGAGGGTCTCCATAAGGCTCTCGAT
>JAQVZT010000254.1 GCA_028708055.1 Methanothrix sp. | reverse complement strand
TCTTTCCGGCTACGTGTCGCGAATTCGCGAGGAGTTTGGAGCGCAGCTATCGCGATCGGTCAGGATAAGAAAGATGGTGGATGTAGCTATGAAGAGCGACCGGCTTATGAATGCCCTCTTTGCCGCTTTGAGTCCCGAGCAGATGAAATCGGTAATGCGCGCCCAGATACCAGTGCCGCTTGCCTCACGCGCCTGGATCACCGGCGGATCTGACTTAAAGAATTAGCAACAGCTGCAATAATAAAAGGGTTGGTCGCGGAAGGATGGACGTGCCATCCCGCCGATTTTTCGGGGTCTACGCCTCGATTTACGCCTTTTCTTCTTTGGGTGCCTTGCCCAGCAGCTCTTCTATGGACTTGGCTCCGGCCTCAACGACCTTTACATTTATCTGGCCGACATCGGGAGAGATATCCCTTCCATGAATGCTCATTCTCTTCTTCCTTCCTTCGGCTATGGGATGGTATCCGGTTCCCTCAGAGAGCAGGATCTTCCTGCGCTTTGTGCCGGGCAGATCTGCGCGCATGGGAAATCCCTCGCGATCGCTGCCGCCCGTGACCTGCACCGAGTATCCGGGCATGCCGAGAACATCGCCTTCGATCTTATCGCCGATATGTTTTCCCAGAAGCTTGCCAGCTCCTGGCTCCTTAAGCTCTACCTGATAGGCCTTACCGCTCTTCGGATCTGAGACTACAACTCTAAAATCCATCTTTCTTCCTCATCAAATGCAAACGTAACTATCTGCCTAGAGAATTGATGCTCTATAAAACCTTATCTTGCCCGGGTGGTCAATCATTTCAGCTCGCGGGTCTTGGCGTAATCGATCAGAATCGAGATGGGCGCCGTCTTCATCTCTATCCCAGACTCCTCCGCGGCCACCACCCCATTGACTCCCGCATAAAATGCTATGCCAATCTTGCCTGAGCCCACAGGGCAGCTCAGTATGGGCTCGGACGGCTCTCCGATCTCTATCAGACCGTCCATTCCCGCTTTTCCTGCTTCATCAAGAAGCGAGCGCACAAGCGAAGATGCCGCGACGGGAACCTCTCTTACATTGGCGAGAACTGTTCCAGAGCCCTTTGATATGGCATCCGCAACGCTTGTCACCCTGCGCCCCATAAAGACCTTGATCGGATCGAGGGATGATCCCGCGTAGGCGATGAGGTCTGTGAAGCCTGAAGTCTGCCTTTCTGTTACCTTTGCCAGCCCCGCGAAGCTGGTGAGCACAGGAATTCCCCGTTTCATGATCATGCCGTCAAGGGTGATACTGCATAGGGTTGCTATTCCCAGAGAGCCTCTTGGAATCTCAAGGTTGCAGACGCATTCCTCCTCATCAAGGATGAGCACGCGGCGGCTTATGGTATAGCCGGCGCCAAAAGCGTTTTCCAGAATCTCGAAGACCCTTTCAGCATTTGATTTGTCGACTATGCTGGTATTAGCGATCACATCTCCGCGACAGGTCTTGGGATCGAAGCTGGTCCTGAACATGTACTCTTCAATTCTGGTATTGACGAAGCCGATTCGGTCGTCGACCAGCGCGTCGTTCAGCTCCCTTGATCCCAGAGGAGTTAGCACCCTGCCGCTATAGCCTTTCTTTTTGGTGAAGCCCAGCTCATCCAGGATCTTGAGGTTATAGCGTACAGCTCTCTCACCCAGGTCGTAGCCGCGGCTGCTCAGGCAATCCGAGATCGCTCTCGCCCCAATCGGGGTGCTGGCATTTTCGATAACGCGCAGGATCTCAATCAGCCTTCTCTGGCTCACATGCGCCTTGCTGAGAAGTTTCATCTTCTTTGCCCCTCCGGGAAAGCCCATATATATCTTATGCGGATAACACTCGCCCGGCATAAGGTCAGTCGGTGCCCGCTTATAATATCAAGCGAAAAAGCAGTCGAATCAGTCCCGTGGGGTAGTGGTCAATCCTGAGGGCCTTTGGAGCCCGCGACGGCGGTTCGAATCCGCCCGGGACTACTTCCAGCTAATAGCCCATTGGAAACGTAGATATATTTGTTCATATCTATGGGGTGAAGGCCAGCGCATGTTATGCATGGCTGATAACTGGCAAATTGCTCCGGTAGTGTAGCCGGGCCAATCATTTCGGCCTTTCAAGCCGAAGACTCGGGTTCAAATCCCGGCCGGAGCATTTTATGGTCCCTGGCCATTCCAAGGATATCTGTTTTTCATTTGGCTCGCGACTGGATTATCGCAAGCATTAACATCAGATCTTTGCCTCGTATCACGAAGAGCTCTTTTCTCCAGTGAGATTTCCTCTGACGACCGGTCTTTATCTTCCGGAGTGCAACCACTGCAACTATGGCGCATTCGATAGTTCGTGCAGGATCGGCGCATCAGTTTCCGTCTCGTATCGGCAGGTGACTAGACTTGCGGCGCGACTTCTTGTAGAGTAGGAGGCATCTAGCCCAATGGACCATTTTCTTTGGCGAATGCGCTCTTATTCATAGCAACTGGTTCTATTGATATCGATCATCTCCCAGAAAGCATGGATTGCCCATATATCACAAGATGGTGGAATAGAGTGGTTCTTGAGCAAAATACTCAAATATGAGCGAAGAAGCAAGTGTGTGTCAGGTATTCCTCGTGACGGAGTTTCGGAATGGTGGCACTTGGGGTCCAATGTTTGGGTCAAATGCCTGGAAGTATCTGTCAACGAGGAGCCGGGGATTTGGGCTGGTGTTGATGGCTCAGATCCTTTAAGGGTTTATGGTAATCTAAGGAGGTGGGAAAGAAATGAGAAAACTAATAGCTGTTTTGGTTATTATCGCCATGGCCGTAGTGGGCATGGCCGGTGCAGCTAACTACATGTACGAGAAAGCATCGGTCAAGGGCGTAGGCTACAAGAACGTTGAGATGATCATTTCCACCCAGACTGGCTTTGTTGGCCAGAAACTGGTAGAGAAGGAGTCCGGCTCCGGCAACGTCATCACCGAGAGGACTGAGCTGGAAGCCGAGAGGCAGCTCAACAGAGATGGCACCCCAATCGGTGCACTCTTAGTAACGCCCGGAAAGAACGCAGTACCCGGTTATTGGAATCAGGCTGGACAGTGGGTTCCACCTGTTCCAGCAGTAGCCCCTGTTTACTCTATGAGCTGTGCTTGGCCAACTGGCAATACATGCCCCATGGACTACATCAATTTCACCAAGGAAGCTGAGTTCGAGTACATGCCCGTCTCATACCAGACCGGCACCTACGACCAGAAGTGGGTTGAGAAGCTGTGCGTACAGAACTACAGAATCGGCGCAGTCCTCACTGAGATGTACACCCATGCTGAGCACCTGCAGAAGACCACCGAGGTCAAGACCAGAGGCTACGGCTCCGTAGCCGGTTGGACCGAAGGTTGCCCTGCATGCTGCACAGGTGTTCTCGAGGCTAACCTGAACAGCAACGTCATCGGCGTTGCCCACATCGGCTGGATCTCCCGCGATCCGACAGCTGACAATCAGCTCAAGGGCCGCCATGCTGAGTACGGCAGATCCGTCGAGGACCTGACTGGTGTCTTCTCCATCGAGAAGTTCATCCAGCTCTGGGGCAACTCCACATGCGGCGCAATCAGCGTTGACTGGCTGCCCTGCGTGTAAATAGACCTGAGATCAATTAAATCTGACTTCGGGATCTCAAGCCCGAAGTTTTAATTCTTTTTTGGACTGGTTTTCACCCGATGGGTTTATATGACCTCAATCGGAATAGTTGAAATTAAACCTGAAATGTGATCTGGATTTCCCTGCACTTGAACATGGGGCCAGCTGGTTCGTTGCTATATTTTAGCTCGTAATTTCTAGGGAGCATAGGAGGACAAGAAATGAGAAAAACGATAGCTGTTTTGGCTATAATCGCCATTGCCATAGTTGGCATGGCTGGTGCCGCCAACTACATGTACGAGAAAGCATCGGTCAAGGGCGTAGGCTACAAGAACGTCGAGATGATCATATCCACCCAGACTGGCTTTGTTGGCCAGAAGCTGGTAGAGAAGGAGTCCGGCTCCGGCAACGTCATCACCGAGAGGACTGAGCTTGAAGCCGAGAGGCAGCTCAACAGAGATGGCACCCCAATTGGTGCAATCTTATTAGTGCCTGGAAAGAACGCAGTACCCGGCTATTATAATCAGGCTGGAGCATGGGTTCCGCCCGTTCCAGGAATAGCCCCTGTTTACGCTATGAGCTGTGCTTGGCCAACTGGCATTTCATGCCCCATGGATTACATCAACTTCACCAAGGAAGCTGAGTTCGAGTACATGCCCGTCTCATACCAGACCGGCACCTACGACCAGAAGTGGGTTGAGAAGCTGTGCGTACAGAACTACAGAATCGGCGCAGTCCTCACTGAGATGTACA
>JAQVZT010000013.1:17763-18165 GCA_028708055.1 Methanothrix sp. | reverse complement strand
TACCGCTTTGATAATCTCAAGGCAGGAAGCTATACAGTAGCTGAGACACTGCCCGCTGGCTGGAAGGCGGTCAACCCGGAGAGCGGCTCTTACAGCATCGACCTGTCTGCAAGCGATGCTGCCGATACGAACTTCGCCAATAAGCTGACATCTTTCAGCATATCGGGAATGAAGTACAACGACCTTGACGGCAACGGAGTTAATGACGGCGAGCCGGGCATGGGCGACTGGAAGATAGCACTCTCCGGAACCCTGGAAGGCAATTCAGCCGTCCAGAAGGAGGCAACAACCGCTTCGGACGGATCCTACAAGTTCGAGAATCTCACAGCCGGAACCTACACCATCACCGAGGTCGAGCAGTCCGGCTGGGTAAGGACCGCGCCACAGGAGGGATCCTATTCG
>JAQVZT010000013.1:0-17753 GCA_028708055.1 Methanothrix sp. | reverse complement strand
ATCATCGGCGTCTTCGCATACGTGGCCCTCGTGATCATCGTCCGCCTCTCGGGGAAGCGGACGCTCTCGTCGATGAATGCTTTTGACTTCATCGTGAATGTGGCCATCGGCTCGATCCTCGCCTCGACGATCATCTCACGGGACGTCTCGCTTGCGGAGGGGGTCTATCCTATTCGGTCGTCCTGGATGATGCCGATGTGACCGGCAAGGACTTTGGAAACCACGGCTCCTGGTCGATCTCAGGAATCAGCTTTAGTGATATCGATGGAAACGGCGCTAAGGACGTGGCCGATCCAGCTCTCGCCAACTGGAATATTCAGCTTGCCAGGGAGGGCAGCATCGTCAATGCCACGACCACAGGCGCAGACGGCTCATATGCCTTCAGAAACCTGCCGCCGGGCAAATACACAGTAAGCGAAGTTGTCCCGGACGGATGGACTCAGACTCTGCCCCAGGGGTCTTATGACATCGATCTTCTGGATGCAGACGTTACCGGAAAGGACTTCGGCAACAAGGGCAACCTGTCAATAACCGGCAAGAAGTTCTATGATGCCAATGGCAACGGCCTGCAGGACGAGGACGAGCCCGGACTTCCCGGGCAGGAGGTTAAGCTGGTGGAGAACGGAAAGGAGATCGCCAGCGTGACAACCGGCCAGGACGGAAGCTACATCTTCAGCAACCTGGTCCCGGGAACCTACGAGGTGGATGATCCAATACAGGTAACCGTTACAACCGAGGTTCATGTCGTGGTAAACGTCCCGGCAATGAGCCCCAACATCATCTCCGGAATGAAATTCAACGATCTGAACGGCAATGGATTGAAGGACCCCGGAGAGCCGGGTGTAGCCAATTGGGAGATCGATCTGGTTTACGTGGTACCCGGACCGGCCACGGACATTCTCCTGGCCCAGGCCACAACAGATGCCAACGGCGCTTACAAGTTCGTTAACATCCCACCCGGCAATTACGAGATCAAGGAGCTGGCGAGACAGGGCTGGACTGCGACCACCGCCACGGTTCGCACTGTTCATGTCCCTGGCGCGTCTAGCAGCCAGGATTTCGGCAACAGACTGGCAACACCGTCCTCTTTGGGCTCGATCCTGGGTCTCAAGTTCAATGACCTGAACGGAAATGGCGCCAGGGACCCTGGTGAGCCGACTCTCTCGGGCTGGAGCATTGAGCTCAAGAACGCCTCGACTCAGGCGGTTCTCAGCACCACAACTACAGGAACGGACGGATCTTACTCCTTCCTGAACATCACTCCGGCCAACTATGTGGTCAGTGAGGTAGGCAAATCTGGCTGGACTCAGACCAAGCCGCCCATGAGTCCTGGGGGAGGGGTTTACTCCTTTGCGCTGGCAGCAGGAGAGAACAAGCTGGGAATCGACTTTGGCAACCGCAACAATAACCTGCCGCCCACTAACCCCACGCTGGTCAGCAACCTGCCCAGCCCCCAGAGGGCAGGCACGCCGGTGATCTGGACCGCAGGAGCCTCTGATCCAGAGGGAGATACTCTGCAGTACAGGTTCATCGTGCGGGGGCCGGCGCCCTCAACAGCAGTCAGGGCAGACACCGGATACTCGACAAACAACGTCTGGACCTGGAGCACCGTCGGCTATGTGCCGGGAAGCTACCAGATTGAGGTCTGGATAAGAGACGGCAATCATGCCGATCAATCGGGCTTTGACGTCAAGAAGATGGTAACCTTCAAGCTCAGCAGCGCTAATCTGCCGCCGCATATCAACATGCTGTTCTCAGATAGGCCGGCTCCTCAGTTTGTGGGTAGCTGGATCAAGTGGACAGCCATAGCCTCGGATCCGGAGGGCGATCCCCTGCAGTACAAGTTCTACCTGCGCGGGCCATCGACCAACGGATTCTGGATGGATTAGACAGGCTGGGGCAGGAACAACCGCTGGATCTGGAGGACAAACCCCATGGATGTAGGCCGCAGCGAGGTGCTGGTGGCAGTCAGGGACGGCAGTCATGCCGGACCAGGCGGCTCGGATGACTACGATATAGCCTCCTTTGTTATCATCAGCCCCAATCTGCCGCCGGTGATCACCGGTCTGGCAAGCAATATACCCAGCCCCCAGCCCATCGGGGCTACGATTTGGTGGAAGGCAACTGCCATGGATCCGGAAGGAAACCCCGTGTTCTACCGGTACTGGCTGAAAGGCGCTTCCACCGGAGGAGCCTGGAGGCTGGTGAGGGACTGGTCTACAAACCCGACATGGGCCTGGCCCACATCGCCGGCAGATGCAGGAACGAGCGAGATTATCGTACAGGCCAGAGACGGCCTGCATTCCAGCCCGTCCGGATGGGATGACGATGCCGGTGCACTGTTCACTGTGCTCAGGCCCAATATGCCTCCCAGCATCGTCTCATTGGCGCCCGATAAACCCAGCTCACAGGCAGCAGGAACGCCCATTAAGTGGACGGCAATCGCCGTGGACCAGGATAGGGAGCCGGTATTCTACAAATTCTGGCTGAATGGTCCGTCGACGAGAGGCGCCTGGCAGGTAGTGCAGGACTGGTCCACAAAGAACCAGTGGACCTGGACCAGCTCCGGCTACGACAGTGGCGCTTATACCGTCTATGTCTATGTCCGGGACGGAAAGCACAACCCTGCAACCGGCTACGATAGCGCCCTGGGAGCATCTTATCTGCTCACGGTCAATACGCCGCCCAAGCTGACAGCCCTGATCCCGGATAAGAAGAGCCCGCAGAGCGCGGGAACAAAGGTGGTCTGGACGGCTACCGCCACCGATGCCAACAAAGACCTGGTGTTCTATAGGTTCTGGCTGAAGGGCCCGTCGACTGCCAATGCCTGGAAGGTGGTACAGGACTGGTCGGCAAAGAACCAGTGGACCTGGACCAGCTCCGGGTATGACAGCGGAGACTACAAGGTCTTTGTCTATGTCCGGGACGGAAAGCATAGCCCTGAAACCGCTTACGATGGTGCCCTGGGTGCTTCCTATCAGCTCGCGCCCAATGTGCCGCCTCAGCTGACGGCCCTTGTTCCCGACAAGAATAGCCCGCAGAGCGCTGGAACGAAGGTGGTCTGGACGGCTACCGCCACCGATGCCAACAAGGACCCGGTGCTCTACCGGTTCTGGCTGAAGGGCCCATCAACTGCCGGTGTCTGGAAGATAGTGCAGGACTGGTCCACAAAGAATCAGTGGACCTGGATCAGTGCACCAACCAATGCCGGAAGCTACAGGGTCTTTGTCTACGCCCGTGACGGAAAGCACAACTCTGAGACCGGCTATGATAGCATCCTCGGTCAGGACTATCAGCTCTTTAGCCCGATGGTGAGCAGCAAGGTAGTGAGCAAGGTGGTTGTGGTAAAGAGATAGGAAAATGAAAAACCCCATGAATGAATCGTGGGGCAGGATCAGGATGGATATGCCTGAAGGTCATGCCTGAGACGGGCAACTTTTTCCCGCCCGTCTCTTCTCTTTTTCCAATAGGTTTAAATCCAACGAATGTCTGGGTGGAAATTATGATGAAATATACCATAACGCTGGCTGTTCTCTTGATGCTGGCCGGAGCCGGCCTGGCAACGATGTGGACTTATGATGACCCCATGTTCTTTCAGATGAACTATCCGGCAAAGCCCGTATCCTTCAAGGCGGTTGATATGTCTATTCTGGAGATTGTGGACTCTCCCTATTTCCCGCTCATCGGCCAGAGTTTCTATTACAATGCGATCCCGGTTAAGCTGAGCAACAGCACCAATACTATCCAGATCGGCAGCAGAGCTTCGGGGGCCATGTCTCCTGTCCAGGTAACATTTGGCGGGCACCTGGAAGATAACCTGAAATATGCCCAGAGCAAGTCCTCGCTGAAGATCGGCACGCAGGGGTCCTGGAACTCCTTGAATACTCCGGGAGTGCTTTAGAAAATCAGCAAATATAGGGCGGAAAAAGCCGCTTCTATTGCCTAATTTTTCTTCTCTATTTAACTTGCGTCGTTCTTATTTTCTTTTGCATCGCGGGATTCCCGGACGAATAGGGTCAGCAGGGTAATAGCCACCGCCAGCAGTGTGAACGCTCTGACCGATCCCTCCACTCCATGCAGATCCGCAGTCAATCCGGCGATAAGCGGCCCGATTACCACTCCGCTCATGCGAGCGGTATTGAAGATGCCATAGCTCTCTCCTCTCCGGGATGGGCTGGTCGTATCGGCAATTAGTGCCGCAGCCGCCGGGTTAGCCATGCCGAGACCCATTCCGATGCCCGCAAAAAGGATTGCGACCGCCGTCATGGCCTCTGCCATGGGCAGAGCGGCAAAGCTGCATGCTCCCAGCAGGCAGCCGGTGAAGATGAGCTTCTTCTTGGTCCCTTTATCGGCCTGGCGGCCAAAGTAGATATTGAAGAGCGCTGTGCTTCCTCCATAAACCAGGTAGATTATGCCCACGTAGGTCGCATTGAAGCCTAGGCCGGTTGCCAGGCTGGGGAGCATGGTATAATTGAAGCCGCCCACGACGCCCGCCCAGAGGACCACAGAAGAGCAGGCCAGAAATGTGAGGGCGTAGCCGGGCTTTATGAGCCTGTCCTTTCCCGGGGAAGGAAGAGTCCCCACAGTTATGCTCATCCGCTCAGGCTCACGAACTCTAAAGTAGACGACAAGAAATGAAGCCGCACCAAGAACGGCCCAGAGGTAGAATGGGGCATTGAGGCCGAAATTGTCGTAGAGCATTCCTCCGATGAGCGGGCCGAAAGCCAGTGCCGAGAAGAACGCAGCATTGTAGTGGCCCATGGCTGCACCTCTGTTTTCCGGTTTTGCCTGGTCGATGATCAGCGCCATAGCAATGGGCCAGACGGCAGAAGCTCCTATCCCCCCCAAAGTTCTGATTAAGAGGAGTTCCGTGGCGCTCTGAGCATAGATATAGAAGAGCGGCATAAATGAGAATGTAGCCAGGCCGCAGAGCAGGATCTTCTTTCGCCCCATCCGGTCGGATAGGCGGCCTATGGGAACCTGGGTGATTAGCTGCACCGCTCCGTAGATCGAGACGATGAATCCGAGCATGGTGTATGACGCGCCCAGATTCATGGCGTAGTAAGGAAAGACCGGCGCCACCAGTGAGAATCCCAGGACGGCGACGAATACTGCAAGATAATGAGGGGCAAGCGAGCCGGAATGCAAGCTGGAATCTTTGAGCGTGGGCATTGATCTCTAGAATTTCAGCTCCATGCCGAGTATTGTCTGAGTATATGTAACCCCATTGATCTCTCTCGCGCTCAGGACGACCCGGTTCAGGTCGGATATGCTCTCCACCTCAGCTATGGCAATGAAGTCCCTCTCTCCGTAGACCGGCACGACCTCTCGAATGCCTTTGATGCCTTCCAGGCAATCGTGTACCGCTTTCTCTGTTCCTGGCTCAACGTTTATCATTATGAAGCCTTTCATGACCACTCACCCGCAGTTTGGCCTTATTATTCTTTTTTTAATGATATCATTCTTTCCCCTGAATGGCCGCCCCTGGTCGCTCCTGGACAGGTATTCTCTCAGGAATGGGGATGCCTCTCTCCTCCATCAGCCGCTTTACCATATCAATCTCCTCTTCCAGGCGCTGTAAAGGCATCTCATCCCTGGCCAGGTACAGGCAGCTTAGTGCCTCCCCAAGACGATCCATTCCTGTCAGCACCGCGGCGGTGGCTTCCATGTCATAGGCATCTCCGCCTTTTTGCAGAACTGTATCGTAAACAGAGAGCGCTTCATCCAGACGCTTCTGGTTTCGCAGCAAGAAACCCTTGTTTCTGAGGGCGTCCAGATTCTCGGGATCGATTGCCAGGCATCTCTCATAGCTTTCCAGAGACTGATCGATGCGACCGAGGCCGAAGAGGGCCACGCCCCGGTTGTTCCAGACCTCCGGGATATCCGGGCTATTGGCCAGAAGACGCTCGAAGATCTCCAGAGCCTCATCATATTTCTTCTGTCTGACCTTATCGATTCCCCTGCTGAGCAGCGTCTTCTCTTTGCTGTTCATTGTCGCCTCACATGTATCCCTGGATCGCTGCCGATTCGCTGCCCTTCTTTGGATCGGCAGGACTGTTAGGCCCCGATCCTGGCCTCTTGATCTCTCCGAAGACCTTCTCGTAGTCTTTGACATGCTCAGCCAGCCAGCTGCTCAGCTCCTTGGCTGCCAGGGGCGAGAGAATGATCTCCGTGTCGATCTTTCTCTCCATGACGGTTATGCTCCTGCCGTCTTCAACCATTGTCTTTGGCGAGTCATTGTAGAAAGCAATGCGAAAATCGTAAGGACTATGGCCTCCGATAGCGCCTATAGCATAGACCTGCTTGAAATCGGGGCTCTTTGTTGTCTCCACTTTAACTTCCATGCCTTCCGGATGGGCCTCCAGCTTAAAAAAGATGGTGATATCGAAATGTATTTAGGTGACCTAGCTTCTTGAGTTGCCGATACTATGATTGGGGTCTTAGGGTTAGAAGACGGTACAAGGGTGGAAGGTACCGGTTTTGGTGCGCCCGGTACGGTCTCGGGTGAACTGGTCTTTACTACCGTTATGTCTGGATATGAGGAGGCGTTGACGGACCCCTCTTACCACGGACAGATGCTCATGTTCACATATCCTCTGCAGGGCAACTACGGCGTAAGCGGCGATGATATTCAATCAGACAGGATGTGGCCGCAGGCCATGGTCAGCCGGGAGTACTGGGATCGTCCAACGCACTACCGACAGTCAAGAACGCTCAACCGCTTCCTCATCGACGAAGGCAAACCCGGCCTGTGCGATGTGGATACCCGCATGCTCACCCTGAAGGTGAGGGAGCTTGGGGTAATGAGGGCGACTCTTGCCGTAGGTGAGAGGAAAGATGTTCAGGACCTGGATGTGGTGGCAATGGCCCGCTCTCAGGCAGATATCTCACAGAGGGACCTTTTGGGGGATGTAACGTGCAAGTCCCCTTACCGGATCGAGGGCCGCGGGCCTCGTATAACCGTATTGGACCTGGGAATCAAGAGGAATATTCTAAAGAGCCTTTCTTGTCGCGGATTCGATATAACTGTGCTTCCTGCGCATGCCGATATTTCTCAGATCGAGGCCGCAGAGCCGCAGGCTCTCTTTGTCTCTAATGGACCGGGCGATCCGGAAAGGGCCTACGAGGCGATCTCCGCGGTCAAGCACTTTGTGGGTGCGATTCCCGTCTTTGGAATATGCCTTGGCCATCAGATCATCTCCCTTGCTATGGGAGCCCAGACCTTCAAGCTCAAGTTCGGGCATCACGGCGGCAATCAGCCGGTCAAAGACCTGGAAAAGAAGATCGTTTACATCACCTCTCAGAACCACAATTTCGCAGTCCGGCCCAGTTCAGTGGAGGGCACGGATCTGGAGATCACCCAGCTGAATGCCAACGATGGCACCGTCGAGGGCATAAAGAGCGACAGGCTCGATGTTCTGGCAGTTCAGTATCACCCCGAGGCCCACCCTGGACCGCTCTGCACTGAGGACCCGTTCTTTGGAGCCGTCCAGAAGATAATGAATGGCGCCAAAGGCAAGGCAGGGAGGCGGTAGAGATGCCAAAGAGAAATGATATTCATAAGGTTCTGCTCATCGGTTCGGGCCCCATTCAGATCGGCCAGGCGGCGGAGTTTGATTTCTCCGGATCTCAGGCGTGCAAGTCTCTGCGCGAAGAGGGAATTGAGGTCGTTCTGGTCAACTCCAATCCGGCCACCATCATGACCGATCCGAACACCGCGGATAAGGTCTACATTGAGCCTCTCGTCCCGGAGATCGTTGCCAAGATCATCGAGAAGGAGAGGCCGGACGGAATCATCGCCGGCATTGGAGGCCAGACCGGCCTGAACATCACCTCTGAGCTTGCCGATATGGGAGTGCTGGAAAAGTTCCATGTCGAGGTGCTGGGCACATCCGTCAAGGCCATTCAGGAGGCAGAGGATCGTGACCTCTTCAAGAAGGCCATGCTTCGGGTTGGCGAGCCTGTTCCGAGGAGCAAGGCGGTCAACACCCTGGAAGAGGCCTTGCAGGTTATGGTGGAGATTGGACTTCCTCTCGTAGTCCGGCCCGCTTACACTCTGGGCGGGTCAGGAGGAGGCGTGGCCAGAACCCGGGAGGAGCTTTTATCCATCTGCGAGCTGGGCCTGAAGAGGTCTCGCATCAGCCAGGTTCTGCTTGAGGAGAGCCTGGGTGGCTGGACGGAGCTGGAGTATGAGGTGATGAGGGACTCGAACAATACCTGCATCACCATCTGCAACATGGAGAACATGGACCCCATGGGAATTCACACCGGCGAGTCCATCGTAGTCACTCCCATTCAGACCCTTTCGGACAGGGAGATTCAGATGCTCCGAAGCTCGGCAATCAACATCATCCGCACGTTGGGAATAGAGGGCGGCTGCAACATCCAGTTCGCATTCAAGAATGGCGAGTACCGGGTAATCGAGGTCAACCCCCGCGTATCCAGGTCTTCTGCTCTCGCTTCCAAGGCCACCGGGTATCCCATCGCCAGGGTTACCGCCAAGATTGCCATCGGCATGACTCTCGATGAGATCAGAAATGATGTGACCAAAGAGACTCCTGCTTCCTTCGAGCCAACGGTTGATTACGCTGTCATCAAGATTCCACGCTGGCCTTTCGACAAGTTCGTCAAGGCCAACAAGACCCTCACCACGGCCATGAAGTCCACCGGCGAGGTCATGTCCATTGGAAGGAGCTACGAAGAGGCTCTCATGAAGGCCATCCGGTCTATGGATATCGACAAAGACCTGGGGTATGCCGGGAAGTACTCGACATGGACGGACGAAGAGGTGCGGGCTCTGCTGGAGACCCCTACCGACGAGAGGCTCTTTGCCATCTACCAGGCCCTGAAAAGGGGAATCACATCGGAAGAGATCTCAAAGATCACCGGAATTGAGCCTTACTTCCTATACAGAATGGAGAGGATTATCGCCATGGAATCGGAGATCAGGGCGGGGCTTGACTCTCGGGTTCTGAAGAAGGCCAAGCAATTCGGCTTTACCGATGAGCAGATCGCCCGCCTCGCAGGAAGGAGCCGGGAGGAGATCACCGATCTGCGCATATCCCTGGGCATCACTGCCACCTACAAGATGGTGGACACCTGCGCAGCCGAGTTCGAGGCAAAGACTCCCTACTACTACTCCACTTACGACACGCAGTGCGAGCTTGTGTCCTCCAAGAGAAAGAAGGTGCTGATTTTAGGCTCAGGCCCGATCAGGATCGGCCAGGGTATTGAGTTCGACTACTGCACAGTTCATGCGGTGATGGCTCTCCGGGAGCAGGGAATTGAGACTCACATCGTCAACAACAATCCTGAGACCGTCTCCACCGATTATGACACTTCTGACAAGCTCTTCTTTGAGCCGGTCACCCTGGAGGACGTCATGAACATCATCGAGAAGGAGCAGCATGATGGGGTGCTGGTTCAGTTCGGCGGCCAGACGGCCATCAATCTGGCTTTCCCCCTGGAGAAGGAGATCGCCCGCCGCGGTCTGAATACGAAGATCCTGGGCACCAGCCCGGACAGCATCGATCTGGCTGAGGACCGGGAGAGGTTCAATGCCCTGATGAATAAGCTGAACATCCCCCAGCCGAGCGCGGGCATCGCCTATGCTCCAGACGAGGCCAAGGCGGTTGCCGCCAGGATCGGCTATCCGGTGCTGGTACGGCCCAGCTATGTCCTGGGAGGCAGGGCGATGGAGATAGTCTACGATGAGGCGGGCCTGGAGGTCTACATGCGCGAGGCGGTGCGGGTCTCCCGAGATCATCCGGTTCTCATCGATGATTTCCTGCAGAACGCGGTGGAGATCGATGTGGATGCGGTCTGCGATGGAAAGGATGTTCTGATCGGTGCCATCATGGAGCACATCGAGGAGGCTGGCATTCATTCCGGAGACAGCGCCTGCATGATTCCCCCCCAGACGCTGCCTGGAGTGGTCCTGGAGGTTGTGAGGGACTATGTGCGCAAGATTGCGCTAGGCCTCAACGTGGTAGGCATTGTCAACCTGCAGATGGCCTACAAGGACGGCACGGTTTATGTTCTGGAGGCCAATCCCAGGTCCAGCCGCACCATACCCTTCGTCTCCAAGGCGGTGGGCCTGCCCCTGGCAAAGATCGCCGCCAATGTGATGATAGGAAAATCCCTTCGCGAGCAGGGCTATCTCAATGAGCCAAAGACGCCGTACGTATCCGTCAAGGAGGTTCTCCTGCCCTTTGACAAGCTGCCCGGAGCCGATGTTCTCCTGGGGCCGGAGATGAGGTCCACTGGAGAGGTCATGGGCGTAGACTACAAGCTTGGCCTGGCGTTCTTCAAGGCGGAGCTGTCTGCGGACAACCGGCTGCCTCTGGAGGGCATGGTCTTCATATCCGTCAAGGATGAGGACAAGGCCGCGGTGGTTGTCGCTGCCAAGAAGCTGCATGAGGCGGGGCTATCCATCATCGCCACCGACAGCACCGCGGATTATCTGCGCCGCTCCGGCCTGCCGGTGGTGAAGGTCAACAAGATCTACAACGGCAGCCCCAACATCATGGACTACATCAAGATCGGCGAGGTCAAGCTGATCATCAACACCCCGACCACCAAGCAGTCGGTAAAGGACGGCGTTCAGATCAGGAGGAGCGCGGTGGACTACCATCTGCCTTACATCACCACCATTCAGGCTGCTCAGGCGGCGGCAGATGCCATACTCATGGCCAAGAAGGACCAGATCACCATCAAGGCGCTTGATGAGTATCACAAGGAGGTTTACTACAACTGAAATTCGGACCGGGCCGGGAACGATGCCGGCCCCATCCAGATTTCAGTTTGGCTATTTTCAGGTCAGGCCGAAGCATTTATATGCAAGTATGCGATAGGGAAGGTGCTTGCGGGCCCGTGGTCTAGCTGGTTATGACGTCGCCTTGACATGGCGGAGGTCATGCGTTCGAATCGCGTCGGGCCCACTTGAGCCCAAGTAGCTCAGTTGGGAGAGCGTCAGACTGAAGATCTGAATGTCCCCGGTTCGAGTCCGGGTTTGGGCATGGGATTACTAAGTAATTCACACTGCTACTGTCGGTTTTTAGTGGCCAAATCTTATCTTCATTATCTTCCACAAAGTTGTATATTTGGCCATTCAATATACAATTTATTTTTTCAGTCAAGCAAAAGGCTCTGGATCATTCGCATCAAAGTTCATCGCGAAATAATATGAAGGCCATCTATCTGAGATTATCCGTGGTCTCAGTTGTGACTGCTAAGAGTCACTCTCTCTGGTGGACGGCAGGATGGCGATGGGGGTCGAGAGGACATCCAATTTTCAATCGGGTTCTTTTTTTGCACTACAAGAATCTAAAAGCCGTTGCCGCTGCAAGCGAAATCATGCCAATAACGAAAAGCTTGATGCACCAATAGCACTTGTTATTTACGATCGTTATTAAATTCATAATATCATCTTTGTGAGGGCATGCAAAATCTAGTTCCCATATGTTCGAGAATGCTATAAATATTGTGTTAATTGCTAGTGCAGCCTGTATAAGAGCGATGATCAAACACATCCAGCTTGTAACCATCAATATCTTTGAAATTGCAGGAATTTGTCCACTGCTGAGTGTTATAGAAAATGCTAATATTGCTGCAACAATAGTAAAGAAATGCTTAATCGCATCCTTTACTTGTTCGAGGTATCTACAGGTAGTGTCCTTATCTATATCTACTCTATTTTGAGTCATCTGCCCGAACCACCAATGTCTATAGCCTTGGCATCTTCTCACAGCATTCGCCTGGACTCCTGCAAAATCAGCCTGGTCCTTGGACATTGACCCGCTGCCAAGTCCCAAAGCAGACCTGCCTTTGATTACATCTATTCATCGTGATCATTCTGCCTGTTTCTCTCCCAGCTCCTCGTATATCGCCCTGAACTCGCTCAGCGCCGTCTCCAGGCTCTCCACGATCTCAGCCGCCAGCACCTCAGGCGCAGGCAGATTATCCGAATCCTCCAGGCTCTCGTCCTTCAGCCAGAAGATGTCCAGGCTGGCCTTGTCGCGCCTCACCAGTTCTTCGTAGCTGAATGCCTTAAACCTCTCGCTCTCCTCTCTTTGGTGTCTGTTCTCAGGATTGTAGCATTTGATGAAGTCCTGAAGGTCCTCAAACTTGAGCGGATTGGTCTTCAGAGTGAAGTGCTTGTTCGTCCTCAGATCGTAGATCCAGAGCTTATCCGTCCAGGGCCGTTCGCTGGCCGGCTTCTTGTCAAAGAAGAGCACATTGGCCTTCACTCCCTGGGCGTAGAATACTCCGGTGGGCAGGCGGAGCAGAGTATGGACATCGCACCCCTGGAGGAGCTTGCGCCGTACCGTCTCGCCAGCTCCTCCTTCGAAGAGGACATTATCAGGAACAACTATCGCCGCCCGGCCATTGATCTCCAGAAGGGTCCTGACGTGCTGGAGGAAGTTGAGCTGCTTGTTTGAGGTGGTTGCGGAGAAGTCCTGCCGGTTGTAGGTCAGCGATTCCCGATCGGCCTTTCCATCTCCGTTGATTATGGTTATGCTGCTCTTCTTTCCAAACGGAGGATTGGTGAGGACGAGGTTGTAGTGTTTGCTGGGATTTTTTAGCAGGGAGTCTCCGACCTCTATGGGGCTCTGCTCGCCTCCTATCCCATGCAGAAACAGGTTCATAACGCAGAGCCTGACCACTCCATCGACCACATCCATTCCCCCCAGGGTCTCGTATCGAAGCACCCTTTTTTGCTCTTTGTCAAGGGGATATTTATTCTCCACATAATCGTAAGCCGCCAGGAGAAATCCGCCTGTGCCGCAGGCCGGGTCAAAGATGGTCTCGCCTGGCCTGGGCCTGGTGACCTCCACCATTGCCCTGATGAGGGGCCTGGGGGTGAAGTACTGCCCGGCGCCGCCTTTCACGTCTTCGGCGTTCTTCTCCAGAAGGCCCTCGTAGATCGCGCCTTTTATGTCGATGTCAAGGCCAATCCAGGTCTCGCCGTTGATGAGGTCGATGAGCCTTCTGAGCTTCGCAGGGTCTTGGATGCGGTTCTGGGATTTGCGGAAGATGACGCCCAGCATTCCCGGCTCTTTCCCAAGGGATTCGAGGATGTGGCGGTATTGCTCCTCCAGCTCTGCTCCCTTTTCCGGAAGGAGGCTCTGCCAGTCGAAGCCTTTGGGTATGATGGATGGCTTGCTGATCGGCGGCTTGGTCTGCTCGTCTGCCATCTTCAGGAAGAGGAGGTAGGTGAGCTGCTCCAGGTAGTCGCCGTAGCTCACGCCGTCGTCTCTGAGGACGTGGCAGTAGTTCCAGACGCGCTGGACGATGGTGGACTCATCAGTCATTGGGCGAGCCTCATTTGACTGGTACTATTATTACTCTTCCTTCCTCTTCTTGGCGTTTCCTTTGTTCTTTCGGCCCTGATCCGCTCCAGGAGCAGGCTGGCGGGCTCGTCGCCTGGGTCCTGGGGGACGAGCTTGCCCTCGAAGGCGCGCTTGAGGATGGATTGGCGGAGACGGTCGGAGTGCTTTATGTGGTAATGAAAGCTCGCCTCTACTTTTTCTGCAATTGATATGCATCGTTCGACTTCATCTGTAATTGCCTTTTGTTCAGAAAGTGGAGGCAATCTCACTAATAGCTCCCTAATATTATCAAGATTCAATCCTGGTTTTCCCGCGCCATATGTTTGCTTCTTAAGAACTCCTCTACCATATTTGGGGGCTATTATGTAAGTGTATAGATATGGTGCAAGGTCTATTGTTGCAGGGCGCATCAATCCTACATGTTGACTCACGTAGGCTTCTCCAAGATCGGACTCTACAATCGCACTCTTGGTTACATTTGCGCCGGTAATGACAATTAGAATGTCACCCAATTGGACTCGAGTTCTTGTTCCCTCTGAGTTGGATGGAATTTCCACAAAAGCAGCTTGATCGAGGAGAAGCTTATCTGTTTTGATGTCTTGTGCTCGAATAAATATCGCACCAAATTCAGAATAATATTTTGCCCAACCGCGTGATCCACTTGTGATTCTAGAAGCAACTTGTTCCATTGTTGCCCATGACCAACCGTTTGGCAATCCTTCTTCATTCCCGTCGATAGATTGCTCAGAGCTATGTGGTTTAAATTTGGAAATTCTTTTCAGAATCTCCTCCGCAGGCTCGACCTCCGGGTGCGCCTTCCGCCACCCCTCCGTGAGCCTGCCCTCCACCGCCGCCTTGAGCACCGCCTGGCGGTAACGCTGGAGCTGGGCTTTGGCGCGTTGCAGCGCCAGGACCCCGGCGTCCAGGTGGCTGAAAAGCTCCTCGATGCGGGCGACGATGCGGTGCTGTTCTGCAAGGGGAGGAATCGGGACCTGAATCTGCTTTAGCTTAGAAGCATTAACATTTGGAACCGCTATTCCAAGGCTCTTTTCTGATATAGCCTTCCAATAATCAGGACTTTTTAAAAAATAATATAGGTATTTTTCATGGATTAATGGCTCAAAACGAATCAAATAAGAGGCAAATATTGACCTTTCAGGATTTTTGACTAGATGACTATGGCCAACTGATCCTGCTCTAGAAATGACAATATCTCCATCTCTAAGTAAATATTTTTTAATGTTTGGTGGTTCTTCCCTGCAAAAAGGGACGGTATCCCAATCAATCACGCCAGATGTAATATCAGTGGTCCTCAATAGGTGCAAATTCCCTTCTTTGGCAGCACTTGTCGTCCAACCATACTGCGTATCACGACAAATTTCACCTAGCTTAGCAAAAGCCCATCTGCGAGGAATTATCGGTTCCATTCGAATTATCCCCCAAGCGCCTCATTCAGCTCATTCATGATTCTGCCCAGCTCCTGTCCGAATAGATTATGGGCTCGCATAATCCCGCCCCGCTCATGAAATGGCGCATAGTCGAAGTCATCCACACCGATCCTCAGGCTCGTGGCAATGTGCTCCTTGATCATCCTGAGCCATTCAATCTGCTCAGGGTTGAAGATCCTTCCGCTTGCCTCCTGCTGGGATAGCCAGGAATCAAACCTCTCCTCCACGGTCTCCGGAAATGGGCTCAAAACCTGACTCTCGCCCAGGGCAAACCTCACCAGAGAGACGATGTTGGTGAGCAGCTTCTGTGGCCCGGCCCCTTTAACCCTGGATCGGTCAAGCTGCTCATACGCCTGCCACACTTGATTCTGGCTGATGGCGTAGGGCGGCCGCTCAATGGCCTCTGCCAGTTGTTTGATCTGCTCATAGGTCAGATGCCTCTTGCCATAGGGCTTGCTGTAGATTATCTGCAGGGCCGTGATCTCATCGCGGTTCTCATCCAGAAACCTCTTGAAGCTCTCCACCGTCCCTCTGGCCCTTTCCAGCGCCTGCGAATCATACCCGGCAAAGATAACCTGATCCTTTGAGTCATTATCGATTATCTGTTCGCTCTTTCTCTTGATCTCAACCAGGGCATCTCGAAACTTCGGCTGGTCAAATGGAAGGCATGCTGCCCTGGCAATCTCTTCTGTCGCTTTCTTTATCTGCTCCTCCGAAGGATCTTGCACCTTGAAGAGCTCTTTTGCCTTCTCTTCCTGCCTGTCCGGATCGATGGCATCTACCAGATCGTTTATGATCTGCCTGAGCGGCCTGCCCCCGGCGGTGGCCTTCAGCTCCGCTCGGTCCTTCTCCTCAATCTTCCTGTCCAGCTTTGCCAGCCTTCCCGCCAGCGTGGAGAGAGTATCCTCATCCCGAATCCCTTTGGCCACGGACAGGAGTATGGATTCAAACGACTCAGATCTCTTGCGCTCCAATGGCGGCCCGTCGCTCTTGCAGCTCTCAGTAACCCCCACCGCATCCACCAGAACGAAATGCGTCTTAACAAGAGCATCCGGCGTCACTCCCTGAAAGTCCGTGGACGAAATCACTCTCGTTCCCCTGCCCTTCATCTGCTCGAAATAGCCCAGGGACTTGACATCCCTCATGAAGAGCAGGCATTCCAGCGGCTTTACATCCGTCCCGGTGGAAATCATGTCCACAGTGACTGCAATCCTGGGAAAGTGGTCGTTTCTGAAGCTCGCTAAAATCCTGTCCGGCCGGTCGTCATTGGTCCTGTATGTGATCTTCCTGCAAAACTCGTTTCCCTTTTCAAACTCTTCCCGGATTATATTCACAATGTCCTCGGCATGGGAATCCGTCTTGGCAAAGACTAGCGTCTTGGGAACAACCGTCCTGCCCGGGAAGATATCCGTAAAGAGCCGATCCTTGAAGGTCTTGATTATCGTTCTTATCTGATCAGGCGAAACCACATCACGATCCAACTGATTCTTTGTGTACTGGAGAACCTCGTCCAGCCTCTCCCACCGTCTCTTCCTGGTCAGGCGGTCTCTCCTCTCGACCGGAAATCCAGCCTCTATGATGCTTCCGCTATCTGTTATCTCTGTCTTGATCCTGTAAATATCGCCATCTACGTTAACCCCATCCGCCACTGCTCTTTCGTGGGTGTACTCCATCACCAGGTTCTGATTGAAGAATCCCAGGGTCTGCTTCAGGGGAGTCGCAGTCATGCCTATCAGGAAGGCATCGAAGTACTCCAGAACCTGCCTCCAAAGCTTGTAAATGGACCTGTGGCACTCATCGATTATTATGAAGTCGAAGGATTCGATGGGAATATCCGGATTGTATTCGATCTCCAGGGGCTCGGCATCCACCGGCTCGTACTCGAAGCTGGATTGATCGTCCAGCTCCTCATCGATCTCCTCACCCTTGAGCATGGAATACATCCTCTGGATGGTGCTGATGCAGACCGTGCAGGACCTGTCCAGGGTGTTTGATGTCATGTGCTGAACGTTGTAAAGCTCAGTGAACTTCCGGCCATCATCCGGCGTGGAAAACTGCCGGAATTCGTTTAGGGCCTGCTCACCCAGGGTCTTCCTGTCCACCAGAAACAATATTCTCCGGGCTTTGGAGTGTTTGATGAGCCGGTAGACAAAATTCACCGCAGCAAAGGTCTTGCCGCTGCCCGTGGCCATCTGGATAAGGGCTCTTGGCCTGTTCTCGGCAAATGATCTCTCCAGGTTGGATATTGCTTCGAACTGGCAGTCTCTGAGGCTGGACTTGGCTAGAAGAGGCATCTTCCGGAGCCTGTCCCGGAGGGTGTCATTTTCCTTAATCCAATCGTGGAGCGTCTCCGGCTTGAAGAAGAAAAAGATCCTCCGGGAACGCCAGTCTGGGTCTCTCAGGTCTGCGAAATGAGTCTCCTTCCCTGTGCTCTCGAATTCAAATGGCAGGGGATCATCCACATGAGGAATGTTTTCTGGAAATCCTCTCAGATATTTCTCAGTCTGTCCTTCCACATCGGTTAAAACAGTGCCTACGGGCTTTGCCTCTATGGCTCCCACTGCTATCCTGTCTACGAAAAGAAGATAATCGGCCCGGCCTGAGATTAATGGAAACTCACGAACAGCGACGCCCAATCTCGCCCCTAGGTTCAGGTCTTGATGATCTTGAATGCACCAGCCTGCTGACTGTAAAAGGCGATCAATGTCTTGGCGCGCTTCCTCTTCGGGCGTCATATAGCTACATCTCAATCAGTTCAAGACTTTCGGTCTATAATTACTTGCCGCTGTTATTCTATTGTCTGCAATAAAACGCTCTTGAATTGGCTTTTTCGATCTCTTCTTCACCGGTCTTCAAAGAGATTATGCTGATGCGGAATGTCTTTGAACAATGCTATTGTCATTCATCTCAATTATCTCAATTTCCTTCCGCAATCCCGCTCCCCTTCTCCCGTCACCCCGCAAAGCCCACAGGC
>JAQVZT010000253.1 GCA_028708055.1 Methanothrix sp. | reverse complement strand
TTTGCTTTAGACGAAGTCGAGACTCAAATCCATCCCTCTGTTGGACGGCCCCGGCCTGGCAGGGTTTCTGATATGCAGAGCTTTGAGGGCGTTTAGCTCTCTTTCTATTTAGTCTTTCCCTCCGACTGGCTAGAAGATCTTAGCCCTGTGATTTTCCCACTTCTGCTTTATTCCCAGGAACCTGATCCTTTCCCCGGCACAGCCCTTTGCCGGCCCCATGTCTATTATCATTATCCTGTCCTCCTTGTGATTGATTATCCTGTCCAGATCCGCGACCATAGCATCCAGGCCCTTTGAATTCAGGTCGCAGCGAAAGACGGAATAATGAAGCGTCTGGCCGTAGCCCATCATAGTCTTATGAACCTCTGCCAGCCTTTTTGGCTCCATTATATCGTAGCTTACCACATAGCTTTGCAGCCCAGTCAATCAGATCACCCCATATCGACCCGCCTTTCGCCTGTTTTCGCCTATTATCTCGCGCCAATCACCCTGTTCCAATCGCCTTGTTCCAATCAAATCATCTTGTGCAGAAGGCCGGATAATCCTCAATCTCCCCGGAGAGAACCCGGGCCAGAATTCGCGACTGTACCTCAAGGACTCTCCTGTAGCTGACTTTATATCCAAAGAGCGGGTGTGTGATTTTTGTATCCATCCTCCTTTCATACCCGGCCACGACCTTGCGCTTGGCATACCGGCCGATCATCACGCCCTCCTCGGTTATCACAAAATCCTTGACGGTCAGCTCCTTATTATTGAAGAGCGACACCATTATGGAATCGGCTATCAGCGGCCGGAACTCCTCCATGAGATCCAGGGCAAGAGCCGGGCGGCCGTACTTTGGCTGATGATAGAAGCCCAGGTAAGGCTCAAAGCCCACTGCCAAGAGGGTGATGAAGCACTCCTTGGCGAGGATTCCGTACAGATATGACATTACGGCATTTACCGGGTCTCTCGGTGGCCGGCGGTTCCTGCCCTGAAAGGACAGGCTTCCTTCGCCGGTCTTGAGCAGGCATCCCAGCCGGGAAAAATACAGCTCGGCAGCCGCACCCTCCACCCCCAGCAGCGTCTCAAGGCTCCCGGCCCTCTCCGCCTGACAGGCGTACTCTGCCAGCTTTTCAAGAACTTCGGCGGGTATCTGCTCGTCATTCCTGCGCAACAGAATCCTGCAGTTTCTGATCTTGCCGGAGATCATGCCCCTTGCCAGGGCAAGCGACCTTTCCCGGTCTCTGGAACACTCATACTGCCGGAGCCTCAGGTCTATGTTCTTGCTGGTGTGGCCAAGGCATATCCCCTCAAACCATCCTCCGTGGGTGAAGTGCAGAACTGGAATGCCCCTCTGCATCAGCTCCACCACGGCTGGAGTTGAGATCTCCACTCCACCGTAAAGGCAGAGCTGCGAGACTTCAATCATCCGCACAGTTGCGATCTTTCCTTCCTTGGTCCTGATCTCCAGGCAGTCGCCCCGCTTGTGCACTGTGGAACCCTGATCGAGGACGTAAACAGGAACCTGGTCGTCCCGGCAGGCAAGCAGCATCCTCAATTCCTTTGCGGGTTCCTGGCCTGGTTCCTTGTTCTTTTCCTCGTCCCTGTCCTTGTCCTCCTCCTCTTCATTTTTCTCACGTTTATCCTCATGCCAACCTTTGTCCAAAACCGCTCCGTCTTTTCCAGCCTTCTGCTCCCGGAGCAAATTGACCTCATCCGGCAGACAGATTCCTCCGAAGGTGCAGCGGTTGCACTTGGGGCTGTCGATGAGGGGGAGAGGCATCCTTCTTTCCGCGGCCATCGCCCTGATCCTGGCAATTATCTCCTCGGTCTGCGCAATCAGCGGCTCGTCGAACTGGACGGGCAAACTCTTCCTGGACTTACAGAAATAGACGAAGCCCGCCTCGCAGAGAAATCCATTCTCCCTGAGCACCAGTGCCTGGGCGCAGAGCCGCACCCGGTCAGATTCGTAAACCTCTCCGGAGGCATTGCCGGCTTTCTCTCTCTTCATAAGGACGGGCGTAGCATCCCTGGCCCCGCCCTGCCCTTCCATTAGATTGATGCGGCTGGTAAGCCCCAGCTTTGGGGCAGAGAGGAAAACGGTCCTGCCCGCACCCGCTATGGGCCTCGAATCCGGGCCACCGGTGCTGCCGGAATTTTCTGCGGAATTGGAAACCGAATTGGAGAAGGAATTGGTGGCATCTTCACACTCCTCAAACTCTCCCTCATTCCATCTGATGTAACACTGCCTGGGGCAGTAGGCATAGTCACTGATCATGCTGGCAGGGATGAGATCAGGCATCCGGGCACTCTGGCAAGAGTTTTCATCCATGCAAATCCCGGAAGAGTTCGTTCTTTTGATTTACATTTAAAGCTTTTTAACCAACTTGCCAGCCGATGTCAGCCCGGAAAATGAATCGATAGATTGTGATATGTTTCTAAAAATGGTGATGTTTTTCAGCAAAGCCTCATCAGGCTGCCGAGAAAGCTTTGCCGGAATAGCTACGAACAGCTACACCAGAATTATGGGATCGCTGCATGCACAGGATAACGATCGGGCCATCACGATATCCGTATCGACGTTTCTCCTCACCAGAGCCTTCTGGTAGGCGGGATTGAGCTGAGTGGCTCTCTTGTATGCCTGAACGGCAGTCTGGTAATATCCTTTATAGTCGTATATCACACCCATGTTGTACCAGGCTTCAGCGTAAGAATCATTGATGGCCACGGCGTTCTTGAAGGAAACCAGGGCTTCGTCGTATCGGCCCAACAGACCCTCATCAATTCCTTTATTGTTCCATGCCTCTGCATCGTTTTTATTCAGTTCGAGAGCTTTGCTGTAGGCCTGCAACGATTCCTCATATTTATCCTGGTTATATAGGTTAAGGCCCCTCATGAACCATTCATAAGATGTCTCATTTTCTGCGGCGCATACAGGCACCATCAGGGCGCAAACCAGTGCCAGCGCTACAACTGCCAAATAGAAGTTCTGCCATCTGCAATTCGTCAATCATCCCTCCGTTTCAATCTAGGCTTTATCCAGCAGCTTAATCCTGCGGCTTTCTCCCTCGCTATTAATGGCTATTGCCTATTTACATATACCCATTCATTTAGATCCGCATTCATTTAGAACTACATTCATTTAGGTCTATATGAGTCTATGATATCGGCAAATGCCTGTAAGACCTTTCCCAGTTCCTCTCTTCCCAGGCCGAAGGTGGATAGCTTGAACTGGCGGGTCAGTCCGGGCTTGATGCCGGAAACGCCGCGCTCCTTCAGGTCTTTGTAGAGGAAGTAACGCCCTTTCTTTGCCTTCTGGGAGATCTCGTAGAGGTTTTCCGCCAGGAAGAACATGAGATCATGGTTGTGGGGCCGCTCTCCCTGCTGAATCAGGCCTAGCTTCTCCATCTCAGCCGAAAACCATCGGGCTTTGTCCACTTCCTCCGGCCAGTGAGCCACCCGCTCAGCAACAGCCGGAAAAGACGCCATCAGAGTCAGGAGAGGAGCGCCGCGCACTGTGCATCCAAGTAGTTCAATCTCTTTATTTTTTTTTGTGGAAGAGATCCTGAAGATTGGCTTGGCGTACTCCTCAGAGGCTCCCAGAAGACCCACCGGCCCGGAAGCCGCCATGGACTTATGGCCGCTCCCCACGATTATGTCTGCTCCCAGATCGCAAGCATTAACCGGCATCCGTCCGATGGCGTAAGCCCCGTTGAGAAGCAAGGGAACGCTATAGTCATGGCAGGCATCGGCGATTGCCTTGGCATCAGGAAGGTTTCCGTAGTTTCCATCCGGATAGGTCAGAACTGCCATGGTCACATTTCCCTTCTGCTCATATGCCCGCTCAATGGCCTCGACATATCCGTCTGCGGAAATGGCATACTCAGGCTCCTTGCTGGGCCGGGCATACTCTATCTTCAGGCCTGCCCTCTCGGCTGCCAGAACCGAAGTATAATGGGCGTTTCCATCCATGACCACCCAGTCGCCCTTCTCGCAAAGGGCATGCATTGCCGCAAACTTTCCCTCCCGCGCCCCGTGGGTCACGCGCACCTCGTCGGTTCCCAGAAATTGGGGCAGAACATTATGGACGAAATCCTCTACCGGTGGATTCGTGATTTTGTCCAGCCTTCCAGCGCAGAAGTCGCAGACCGAGTATCCGTCTCCCCATTCCTGTAGAGCGGCTCGCGCCTGCGGCGTCAGTATTCCGCCCCTCTGCAAGGGATCGATGTTGATCTCTGTCTTGTCCCTTAACAGGCCGCAAAATCTTTCAAGATTTTCCATCATTCAATCCAGCCCTTCTCCTTCCGAAAGATAATCCTTTGCCAGCTTTATGCATAAAATGATATATTGATATATTTGGCTCTCTTTTAAGAGTT
>JAQVZT010000252.1 GCA_028708055.1 Methanothrix sp. | reverse complement strand
TCCACGAACTCCCCATTGTGAATGTTCTCTATGTAATACTTTAATAGATCCTTATGCGCTTGCTCGCCATTCGAAGTCAACTGCACATCGGATATAGTAATCCTCTTATCATCACCAAAAAGCTCTTTTTTTGCCTGGTAAAAATCGAGATCTCCAGTAGGTTTATCTTCTGGAGATGTGATAACGAGAATATTCTTTACATATCCTTTTTCTAAGATGCGCTTGATGGCATCTGCATAGTAATCGCTAGATAAAAGCGCCTTCATAGGAGATATTAGTATTAATTTATTGCATGTTACACCTTGTTTATCTATTGCTATTAGGGCCGAAGCCGTTCCCCCTGAATAGCTAGCTATCGTACTGTAGTAATGTTCCTTTAATTCATTGTTTGCGAGACCATTATAATAAGTTGCAAATCCCTCTGCTGCCAAAGCTACTTCCACACCATCTCCAAGCCGCCTCGCGTCTTCCCCTATACTAGCCTCTGCGGTATCGCTAATCGAACCTCCCAATTGAGACGTTCGCAGAGAGGATTCGTACTGTTCATCAAGCCCTGAATAGTACGTTGGAATGTATACCGCATGGCTGGCATCAGCAAGGTCTTTCAAAATGCCATTCTCTTCCGGATCCTTGCTGTCTTGTCGTATTCCCCCAATAAATAAATTCAGCCGCCCTTCGCCATAAACCTCTGGTTTTTGACCAAGCACATTTTCCGCTACCTGCCATCCGGAGGAGAGACCACCTGCTATTTTATCCGAGGCCTCCTCGCCAACGGTAGATATTGCACTATTAACGGGGCCAGCCACATTACCGAAATTTTTTCCGATGGATTCCACTGCATTCGCGGTAGTGATAATGGCATCTACCGTTGCATCCGTGGCTTTCTCACCTAGGGATTCCATGGCGTGAGCCGTAACGATAAACAGATTTGCGGTTGTTTTTGCGGCATTCTCTCCAAGAGATTCAATTACATTTGTGCAACCTGCTATCCCAGAAAATAATATTAAAAAAAAAGCCAGAGCAAGAAATCGAGTAGACATCCGGAACCCCTCCGATGATAACCATTTTATGTTCATCAAGATAAGCTTTTGGACTTGATCATTGCAATCTCGAAAGGAATCGAGAATTGAAACTGCTCTGTTGGAGACACCAAACGTCAATCAGATTGGTCCGTTTGGTTATTTTGAATCGTCACATATCCGGTCTCGTTGCTGAAATAGATCGAAGTATTTCTGCCTGGGAAAGTATACCCAACTACCCACCCACCGGTTTCGTTCTGCAAAATGATGAATACCCCAGAGTATCCAGGTTCAATTACAGCCATCTTGAGTACATCTGGGTTGGTCAGCATGCTTGGCTGCTCAGCAAATGCTACATTCGATGCTAATAATAAAAATAACATAATTGCTTCTTCCTTCATTTCGATCCTCCTTGACTCTAATGATATTGATGTTTTGCCGGAAAAGCTTTGGGATGGTATTAGCTTATCCTCTCAAGCTTTAAATTTCAGAAAAACGGGCAGAACGAAATGTGAGTAAGATTTATCATTTGGCTGTGATGATTCTGCCTCTTGGAGGGATGCCAATCAAGGCAGGATTCATTCTTATCTCAGCAATTCTGGCAATGCTTTGCCAACCGTCGTTAGCCCAGACAACAGTACAGGAATGGATCGATCAAGGATCTGCTCTATACAGCCAGGGAAAATACAATAATTCTTTGCAGGCTTTCGACAGAGCTATTGATCTAGATCCCGGTAATGCAGATGCCTGGTATAACAAAGGCGTAGTTCTCTATGATCAGGGAAGACTTGATGATTCTTTGCAGGCTTTCAACAGGTCCATCGAAATAGACCCGCTAGATGCAGATGCTTGGTACAACAAGGGGTCTGTCCTTAAAGAGCTGGGCAGAACCTCTGCTGCAAAAGATGCCTTTGCAAAAGCTAGCGAACTGGATGCCTTCGCAGATTCCCGTGAATTGCAGTCAAAGAATCGAGATTCATCGAATCCGATTAATTCAACTGCTAACGAAATAGATGCGGATGCTCCTGAGAATTGGCTCAGCAGGGGAAACGCACTCTTTAACCAGGGAAAATATGAGGATGCGGTAGAGGCTTACGATAGGTCACTAGATCTCGATCCGCTGAACGCAGAGACCTGGCAAAACAAGGGTTATGCTCTCAATAAGCTGGGCAGGAACAAAGAAGCAAACGAGTGCTTCTGGAAGGCGACGGGACTGAATGCAGGCTATGCCAGCGATCGGAAGCAATGGGCAAATGACGGCCAATCAGAGGAGATGAGACTCAGAGGAACCACTATGAATTACGCGCTCACACGTGCTCGATCCAAGATATCAAACGATATTGTCGCAATAAATCCTTCAATCTAGGAAGTTGCGAGAAGATGGATTCAGAGGCCCCCATGCCGACTGCCGGACATACAGGCGGGGCCTCAGGCCTTGCGGGGTGACGGGAGATGGGGGCGGGATTTTGTGTAGGGAGATTGATGAATAGCGGGCGTGGTGTTCTCATTAACTTTGATAAGAGCAGCATTAGCAGCCATTTTTATAGCATTTTTTCGAAAAGATCGCTGAATTATCGCCATTAATACGGATAGATGCATATACTACTTACGACATTAATCCTCAGTGATGCATATGACTAAAAATGTCACAGTCTTCTTCTTGATTCTCGGTTTTTCCATCATGATGCTATCATTCTCAGGAAGAGCGGTACCACCACCTCTGGAGGATGCCCCTTACTCAATTCAGGAAACAGCCGAAAATTGCTTCGTAATCGCTGGCACCACAGAATCTGATAAAATAGCTTGGACTAATGACGCCAAGCTTTTGAAAATAAACTCTTATGGTGAAGAGGAATGGAACAAAACTTTTGGATGTCCAGAATACGATTCACTCAAGTCAATTGCTATCGATCAAGGCAATGGATACATTATGACGGGTGAGACCGTTTCAACTGATTTGAGGAAACTGTGGATTGCAAAAACAGATTTAAATGGAGTTATGTTATGGAATAAGACCTATGGAAGCGGTTGGATCAATGGGAAGTCGATTCAAGGGACCTCTGACGGTAATTATATTATCATAGGTTATTCTGATGAATATATCAGCGGCGAAGATATTAATCACAAAAACTGGATAAATTCTGCTATTGATTTTGCTTATAGACTCTTTGCTGATACAGATGTTCCTGGAAAGAATATCTATGATAGCAGTGAGGTTTATCTTTTGCTTATAAAAGCGGATCCTGATGGAAACATCTTGTGGGAAAAAACCTTCCGACGATCTGGTTATGATTATGGGTTTTCTGTACATGAGACCGCTGATGGTGGATATATATTGGATGGAACAACAAAGAATGATAAAAACAGGAATCAAATATGGCTGATAAAGACAGATTTCAAAGGCAATGAAGAGTGGAGCAGGATATTTGGCGGATCCAAAGGGAATTCCATACCTGCAGCTTCTATTTTGCAGACATCAGATGGCGGATTTGTTCTAGCAGGATACACAGAATCCTTCGGTGAAGGCGGAAACGATGTTTGGCTCATCAAAACCAATAAAAAGGGCGACGAGGTGTGGAATAGGACCTTTGGAGGCAAAGATGATGATTTTGGAAAGGATATTCAGCCTACAAAGGATGGTGGATTCGTAATAACAGGAACGACCTATTCGTTCGCTGACAAAGTATTGAATCCAGAACGTTGGGGAGATATTTGGCTCATAAGAACCAATGCATCAGGCAACGAACTCTGGAATCGAACATTTGCAGGCGTAAGCTGGGATGATGGATATTCAGTTCGTGAGGCTAGCGATGGTGGTTTCATACTGGCAGGAAGCACAATTGCTAATGGCGGCGAAGCATGGATTATTCTGAAGACGGACGGTCAAGGAAATGAAGAATGGAGAAAGACTTATTAAAATTCCTCAAGGGCGAACTCGTCGGCATTCTGGATAAACACTTAGTCCGTCGCTCCAGCTATGATAGAAGCTACCTGCGATATGGCTAGAAGAATTGCGAAATGGTGCGATTGACGTGCTTCGCATTCCTCCGCAAGCTTTTTCGTGAGAGCGGCCAATAGCATCAGAATCCAAAAAAATTCAAAAGCAAAAATGGTTGCACCATCACATGAATCTCCTGGTCGGTCAGACGCATTTCCTGCAAAGGCAGCCCCCCGCGGGCCGCAGGCCTCATGAGCTGACGGCCCTTCCGCGCCCGGATCGAGCCCGCCGACCGCCGGGCTGACAAGGGCCTGTGGGCTTTGCGGGGTGACGGGAGAAGGGGAGCGGGATTGCGGAAGGAAATTGAGATAATTGAGATGAATGACAATAGCATTGTTCAAAGACATTCCGCATCAGCATAATCTCTTTGAAGACC
>JAQVZT010000251.1 GCA_028708055.1 Methanothrix sp. | reverse complement strand
TTTATATAGAACCTCAAACAACCTCCATCCAGACAATTAGTATTTGTAGAGGTAATCAATGTCAGGACAATTCAGCGGTACACCAATATACATTCTCAGAGAAGGCAGCCAGAGGACAGCCGGAAAGGATGCGCAGAGATCGAACATCATGGCGGCTAAAGCCGTGGCTGGAGCCGTCCGGACCACTCTCGGCCCCAAGGGCATGGACAAGATGCTTGTAGACACCATGGGCGATGTGGTGATCACCAACGATGGCGTCACCATTCTCAAGGAAATGGATATCGAGCATCCTGCTGCCAAGATGATGGTGGAGATCGCCAAGACCCAGGACCAGGAGGTCGGGGATGGCACTACCACTGCGGTTGTGCTGGCGGGAGAGCTGCTCAAGCAGGCCGAGGAGCTTTTAGAGCAGGAGATTCATCCCACGGTAATCGCAGCTGGCTACAGAGCAGCGGCAGACAAGTCGATGGAGATTCTCAACGGGATGGCTGTGAAGGTCTCAGCAAAGGATGAAGGCCTTTTGAAGAAGATCGCAGTCACTGCCATGACCGGCAAAGGCTCTCAATCCAACCGCGATGAGCTGGCAGATATGGCCGTCAGGGCAGTCCAGGCCGTCGTGGATGAGGACGGGTCTGTGGATACCGACAACATCACCGTGGAGAAGAAGGTCGGGGGCGGAATCATCGATTCCACAATGGTAAGCGGCGTGGTAATTGACAAGGACCGGCTGCACCCCAATATGCCCAAGTCCGTCACCTCAGCCAGGATCGCCCTTATCAATGCTGCCCTGGAGATTGAGAAGACGGAGGTTGATGCCAAGATTCAGATCACCTCCCCGGATCAGCTTCAGGCGTTCCTCGATCAGGAGGAGACTATGCTCAAGGGCATGGTCGACAGGGTCGCCGCCACCGGCGCCAATGTGCTCTTCGTCCAGAAGGGCATTGATGACCTGGCCCAGCACTTCCTGGCCAAGGCGGGGATTTACACCATTCGCCGGGTCAAGAAGAGCGACATGGACAAGCTGGCCCGAGCCACTGGAGCAAGGGTCGTCACCAGCATTCATGAGATCACCAAGGATGACCTGGGCAAGGCAGGCCTGGTTGAGGAAAGAAAGGTTTCAGATGAGAAGATGACCTTCGTCGAACAGTGCGAGAACCCCAAGTCCGTTTCCATCATTCTGCGAGGCGGAACAGAGCACGTGGTCGACGAGCTGGATAGAGCCATGGAAGATGCCCTGCGCGTGGTGGGTGTGGCTCTCCAGGACAAGCTCCTGGTCGCCGGAGGCGGCGCGCCTGAGGTAGAGCTGGCCTTGCGTCTCAGGGCCTATGCGTCCACCGTCGGCGGGCGCGAGCAGCTGGCCATTGAGGCCTTTGCCAATGCAATGGAGGTCATACCCAAGACCCTGGCCGAGAACTCGGGCCTGGATCAGATCGATTCCCTGGTCGCGCTGAGAAGCCAGCACGAGATGGGTTCAAAGACCTCCGGCCTGGACATGGACACAGGCAAGCCTGTGGATATGCTGGCCCTCGGAGTGGTTGAACCTCTGCGTGTAAAGACCCAGGCGATCAATAGCGCCGCCGAGGCAGCAGTCATGATCCTGAGGATCGATGATGTCATTGCCTCCAAGTCCGGCGGACCGGGCGGAATGCCCGGAGGCGCAGGCGGCATGCCAGGTGGCATGGGTGGAGAGGATTTCGAGTAGATCGGAACTTCCTCTCTTTTAATCTAATTTTTATATCGTGTATTAAATATTATATTTGGTTTCCGACGACTTCAAATTTTTCCAGCACTCTATCCCATCCGGACCGATTCTGATATAAGCATAGCATTCGATATTAAGAATTGCATTCGATAATAAGAATAGCATTTGATATTGAGACGGTGCCAAAACGATGCAAGGTAGATTGATATCATTACTGCTCATGATCTCACTGGCAACTGCGGTTATTTCAGCTGTGGCTTCTCTGGATCAACTCCCGGAAGATGCTGTCCGGTCCAATTCGTCTTACAATAGCACAGCTATCTCTTTTGTAAGCGAGAACAGAATTTCCAGTGCCCCGGTGGTCCTCATGCCGGGAAGCGGCTACTATTCATCTCATCCCTTTGTCATTGGTGGCGCAATTGGCAGCCGGACAGTGCTTTCTAATGGCGACTTTGCGGCAGGGACCTCCATGAGCCACGAAGTCGGATTTGCCAGCAATCTCTCAGGCAGGAGAGAATATTCGGCCAGTTCTCGCAGCACGCATAGCGAATATGAAGATAGCAGCTATACTACGACTGCCATGAAGATCGATGAAAGCGTTGCGAGCGGCAAGGTGGAAATCGGCGTTCTCTCCGGAGGCGAGGGCAATGCCTGGAAAAATCCCGCGATAGAGATCGAAGAGGAATACGTCGGCACATATCACATAACCAAAAATTATACCATCAATAACAGCTTCTCAAATGCCAGAGCATTTGACGGCTGGCTATATTGCTGTGGGGCAATTGGAGCCGGCTATGGAATAACACCACCCAGGCTGTCTCTGATCAGCGCAGATGATGTCTTCACCTGCAAGAGATGCTAGAAGTGCGGTCTGCCAAATTCTAATTGCATATTCAAGGAACAGATTCGAGGTGTAATAGATGCTCTTGGAAAGGATAGTCTCTGAAGGCCTGGCTCATTACTCCTACCTGATCGGTGACAGGAACCTGGCCCTGGCAATTGATCCCAGAAGGGACGTTGACGACTACATAAAATTGGCCGCCGAATCCGGGATGAGGATTGCCCATGTCCTGGAGACGCACCGGAATGAGGACTACTTCACCGGATCGATGGAGCTGGCATCCCGGACGGGAGCAGAAGTCTGGCATGCCGACGGTCAGTGGGATTACCAGTATGGCCAGGCAGTCACCGCCGGCCAGAGGTGGAAGCTGGGCCGCCTGGAGATCGAGGCCGTCTCCACTCCTGGCCATACTCCGGGAAGCATGAGCTATCTGTTGCGTGATCCGGCAGGAGTTGCATGGATGCTATTCTGCGGTGACGCTCTCTTTGCCGGAGATGTGGGCAGAATCGATCTTATGGGTTCAGATCAGTCGGCAGAGAATGCCGGACTGCTCTTCGAGAGCATCTTTTCCAGAATACTGCCTCTGGGTGATGAGGTCATCCTCTGTCCGGCGCACGGCTCCGGATCGGTCTGCGGCGAATCTATTGCTGAGCGCATCTGGACCAGCATCGGCATCGAAAAGAAGCACAATTCCCGGCTTCAGGCAAAGAGCAGGGAGCAGTTTGTGGCCTCGCTTCTGACCAGCCAATTGGGCAGGCCGCCATACTTTCGCCGTATGGAAAAGGTGAACCTTGAGGGCAGGCCGCTTCTGGGAGCCCTGCCCTCTCCCCGCCCTCTGGGTGCCAGGAGCTTTTTGGATCTGTCTCTTTCGCAGAATGCTCTAGTCCTGGATACCCGCCAGGAGCTGGCTTTTTCTGCCGCCCATGTTCCAGGCTCGCAGTCCATCTGGCAGGAAGGTCTGGCCAGCTTCGCAGGATGGTTCCTCAGCTACAACCGGACCATTCTCCTCGTGGGTGAGGGCAATCAGTTTGATCGGGTCGCTGCCATTCTCCTCCGCCTTGGGTTTGACGATATCGCCGGATTTCTGGCAGGAGGCATGCTCAGCTGGCATATGTCCGGCCTGGAGTCGGCGTCTATCAGAACCCAGACTGTGCAGGATCTCTGCCACACGCTGGATGACGGCGAGAAGCAATGGATTCTGGATGTAAGATTTGAGGGCGAACTTGAAAAAGATGGCAGGATCGAAGGGGCGCAGCACATTCCCATCACAGCCATCGCCGAGAGGATGCAAGAGGTGCCAATGGATCGGGATGTAGCCATCTTTTGCGGCAGCGGCATGCGGTCTATGGTCGCAGCCAGCTATCTGAAGGCGCGGGGCTGGAAGAGGCTGAGCGTTGTTTTAGGTGGCATGGCTGGCTGGAGATCGATAAAATGCCCAATTAGCCGGACCTCTGGCGATCAGGCTGTCAGCTCTGGCTCTGGCAGCTAGCCGGTGAGAATTGCTATGGGCAGCCAAGCCTCGAGTTCGAAAAGGCATTAAAAAGAAATAGTAGCATTAAGAGGCAAGAAGAGGCAAGTAAAGACAAGAACGGCAAGAACAAACAGGAAGAACTAAAAAAAAGATTTTTTTTTCCCCTTCCTCTTGCACTACATGGCGAGCCTTATGGGCACCAGTACCTGGTCAACCACATAGACGATGCCGTTGGCATACCTCTCAGACTGGAGCACACTTGCGCTGCCAACCAGGCCCAGGTTTGCGTCAATTGCCAGAGAATCTCCCAGCATGGTCTTGGCGGAATTGCTGTCCGTCGCATTTATCAGGCTCTTCGAATCGACAATGTGATAGGAAAGAAGGTTTATCATTCCTG
>JAQVZT010000250.1 GCA_028708055.1 Methanothrix sp. | reverse complement strand
GCCGGCACCAGCCTGCAGATTCTGGATGAGGCAGCATTCTCAGAAGAGAGCACCTCCGCCGCGCTGGCGAGCCGCTTCGGCCTTGACTGCAAGGAGCGGCTGGGCCTCGCGGACAAGCCCCTGGCAGCGAGGGCCTGCGGGGCAATTCTCAGCTATCTGCACTCATCTCATTTCGATGCTCTGGGGCACCTGAATGAGATCGCTTTCTACTCGACAGCCGAATTCATGGTCCTGGATGATGTGACATTGCGCAACCTGGAGATCGTGAGGAACATCCGCGACCGCAGCCGAAGAGGGACTCTGCTGGAGTTTCTCTCCCGGACGAAGACACCGATGGGAGCGCGCACCCTCTCCCGCTGGATTCAGATGCCTCTGCTCGTCCAGGAGGCAATCGACCGCAGGCACCAGGCGGTGGAGGTGCTCTGCAATGATCCCCTGCTGAGGGAGAGTCTGACTGAGGAGCTGAAGGGGGCATGCGACCTGGAGAGGCTGATGAGCCGGGTTGTCTGCCGGTCTGCCAGCCCCAAGGAGCTGGTGGTGCTGATGAGCACTCTGGCAAGGCTTCCCAGGGTGCAGGAGGTTTTAGGGGGCGCAACATCGCCCTACCTCGCTGCACTCCGGGACCGGCTCAGCCCCTGTGCAGATATTGTCTCTCTTCTGGAGAGGGCGATAGTTGATGACCCGCCCACCCACCTGCGAGAGGGGGGAGTGATCAGAGATGGCTATGACGGCAGGATCGATGAGCTTCACTCTATTCTGCGGGACGGGAAGGGCTGGATCGCCCGCCTGGAGGCCGCGGAGAAGGAGAAGACGGGCATCAAGTCGCTTAAGATCTCCTACAACAACGTCTTCGGCTACTACATTGAGGTCACTCGGGCTAACCTGCATCTGGTGCCCCAGGACTACATCAGAAAGCAGACGCTGGCAAACGTGGAGCGGTTCATAACTCCGGAGCTGAAGGATATGGAAGCAAAGGTTCTGTCTGCCCAGGAGAAAGCGGTCTCTTTGGAGCAGGAGATCTTCGCTGCCCTTTGCGGCCAAATAGGCGCAGCGGCCCCCGTCATCCAGGAGAAGGCCACCGCTCTCGCGGAGACGGATGTGCTCGTCGCTCTCGCCAATGTGGCCAGCGAGAGCGGCCTCGTGAGGCCCCAGTTCAACAATGAGGGCAGGCTCTTCCTCCGCGGCGCAAAACATCCCGTTCTCGATAAGGCCATGCGGGGGGCCTTTGTTCCCAATGATGTGCTCCTGGACAATGACAAAAACCGGCTGCTGATTCTCACCGGCCCCAACATGGCAGGAAAATCCACATTCATGCGGCAGATTGCGCTGTGCGCCATCCTCGCCCAGGCCGGCTCCTTTGTGCCCGCTGCCTTCGCCTCGCTGTGCCTGGTGGACCGCATCTTCACCCGTGTAGGAGCCTACGATGATCTCTCCGCCGGGCAGAGCACCTTCATGGTGGAGATGACGGAGCTGGCCACGATTTTGGCCGCGGCCACCAGGGACAGCCTGGTGCTGCTGGATGAGGTGGGCCGGGGCACAAGCACCTTTGACGGGCTCTCCCTGGCCTGGGCGATATCCGAGCATCTGCACAGCAGCATCAAATGCAAGTCGGTCTTTGCGACCCACTACCATCAGCTCACCCAGCTGGAGGGCACCCTTCCCGGGGTCAGAAACTACAGCATTGCCGTAAAGGAGGAGAACGGGACCATCACCTTCCTGCGGACTGTGGTTCCGGGCGCGACAGACAAGAGCTATGGTGTGCATGTCGCCCGCCTGGCCGGTGTGCCGGAGGCGGTAACAAGGCGGGCGGACGAGATCCTGAAGGCGATCGAGAAGGAGGCGGTGATAGAGCCGCTGGCGGGAGCGAAGAAGGGCAGGAGGTCATCGAAGTACACCCAGCTGATATTCTTCGACCAATCTGGGGGCGAGACTGCTCTACAAAAAAAGGTGATTGCCAGAGATCCCATTGCAGAGGAGATACTGGGATTGGATCTGGACTGCATAACCCCTCGCGAGGCGCTCGGCAAGCTGGCGGAGTATCAGAAGAGGCTGGGGGATAGGGACGACGGTGGATGAGAGTAGGCTTCAAGTTTTGTCAGGGTGGTTACACGCATTCCGATTTAGTTTGATATGTTTTTATTTATTTCTAAAGCCATTTTCCGGTACGCATGCATTCACAAAGAAGTCACCAAAATCGCTCAAATGTATTTTAAAGCAGCGTTTTATGCCGATATGGTGAAGAGATCCATCTCTTATTAATTTTTCCTCGATTTTAGGCTGCCCAATTAAACCCAATTTATCCATGTGATCAAAGTACATTTCTATAATTTCTGGAAAGTATAATTTTTCCGAAGGAAAATTGCAGAATTCAATTTTCTTATCGATAATCCTGCTTGTTTCGTGTTCAATACCAAAGGAAATATTGAGATCAAAATCATTATTTCTAAGTTCCAAGAGAATTATTGCTTCATCTCTGGATAATTGAGAAATAATGTGGATAAACGAAGGCTGAGCTTCGGGATTTCGTTTGTTATCAATTGAACGCGCCAATAATTCTTCAAATAATTCGTATAAAACACTATTTTCATCCATATATTTAACACGTTCATAAATGGGTCCGACCATCTGAAGTAATGATGGTATTGTTTGAGGCTGTAGGCTGATTCGCCTTTCCGTAGGAACAGCATTAATCGCCCGAAGCCACATACGCTCAAATTTTTCTTGTAATGAAGCAGCTACTTGAACCGGAAATAATGCTAACCGCAATGCTTGAACTGAATCCTCTAATAATTCTCCTGCTTGCTTTGCTGGTTTAGATAAAATATCATCATAGGCTTTTTCCGCAACTTTAGAATTTAGCGCCTCACCAATTCCCATTATGTCTGCCATTCAATCCCTTCTTTCTCATACGCTAATTAGAGTTGACTATTCTTAAATAATCTTCCAAAGCACCCATTTTTCCGACAAATCAGCATTCGCAGCTAGGTCCAAAATATGCATCGAATTCATGGCAAAATGAGTTAGTATGAGGAGAATACAAGCACAGGAACAAATAGTGATATAACTATTACCGCTCAGAATGAAAAAATAGACGACTGTCCTATTGTGCCGGGCGGCTTGTGTTCATATTTGCGGATACGCATGTCTCATTTGTGAAGAAGATATTTATATTTTCCAAACACCGCATTCATCTCAGAATATTTTCAATCAACGAAAAATCAACTTTGAACCCGAGAGACTCCAATGCATAAAATCCGCCTCCTCGATGAGGACACCATAAACAAGATCGCCGCCGGCGAGGTCATCGAGCGGCCCGCTTCCGCAGTCAAGGAACTTGTGGAGAACGCTATCGACGCCGGGGCGACAAAGGTGCTCATTGAGCTGGGCGACGGAGGAAAGGGCTTCATCAAGATAACCGATGACGGAAGCGGCATCGATCCCGATGACCTTCCACTGGCCTTTCAAAAGCATGCCACATCCAAGATCAGCGGGGCGGAAGATCTGGACAGCATCGCCACCCTGGGATTTCGGGGCGAGGCCCTGGCCAGCATCGCCAGCGTCTCAAGGAGCGTCGAGGTGAGGACCAAGACGCGAGGATCGCTCTCCGGCACCTACCTGCGCATGGAGGGCGGCAGGGTCGCCGAGATCAAAGAGATCGGCTCTCCGGTGGGGACCACCATCACCGTCTGGGATCTGTTCTACAATGTCCCCGCCAGGAAAAAGCACCTGAAGAGCGTGGAAGCGGAGACCGTCTACATCACCGATGCGGTAACCGAGCTGGCCCTCATCCACTACGGCATCTCCTTCGAGCTCTTCTCAGGCAAGAAGACCATCTTCAAGTCGGTGAGGTCCTCATCCTGGGATGATGTGCTCTTCCGGCTCTTCGGCCTGAAAACCCTGAAGGGCATGACAAAGCTTGAGGAGGCCGGGCAGGGCTGGAGCCTCTCCGGGGTCATCGGCGATCCCCTGGCGGTGCGAAGCAGCCCGGACAGGATATTCATCTTCGTAAACAGCAGGGCGGTCTCCTCCCGTGCCCTCACCGCAGCGGTGCGGGAGGCCTACCGAAATATCATCCCCCTGGGAAAGAGCCCGGTGGCGGTCATCTCCCTGCAGATAAATCCTCATCTGGTTGATGTGAATGTCCATCCTGCCAAGAGGGAGATCCGGTTGCTGCATGAGGATGTGGTCGCCTCGGCGCTCACGCAGGCCGCTGCCAGGGCACTGGAGGAGCATGCCAGGATTATGCAGGAGGGAAGATCAAATTCCACCGCCCAGGTCGAGGCACAGAGCGAGCAGGCCGCGCTGCCGCTTCATCAGTCCACCATCGCCCAGGGTTACGGCTACGAGCAGAGGATCCTTCCACTAGGGCAGGCGGACGCAGGGTTGGAAGCGGAATCGTCCGCTCGCCCCGAGTCTGGGCC
>JAQVZT010000249.1 GCA_028708055.1 Methanothrix sp. | reverse complement strand
ATGAGGGAGTCGTCATCATGGCCAGCAATCTGAGCGGCAACATAGATGATGCCTTTCTTCGCAGGATGCATTTCAGAATAGAGTTTCCTTTTCCAGATGATGCCTACAGGCTCAGGATATGGAAGAGCATGATGCCCGACGGAGCACCACGGGCAGATGATATCGATTATGATTTCCTTTCCAGAACGCTTAAGATTTCGGGGGGCAATATAAAGAACATAATTGTAAATTCAGCTTTCCTGGCGGCGGACGATTCCAGGATTATCAAGATGAAGCATATCATAGCTGCTACCAAGAGGGAATACCAGAAGATGAAGATGGTCTGCAGCCAAAGTGAGTTTGGAAGATATTATGATTTAAAATAGGGTTTGGGGGGAGATTATGACAAAGGGTGCTGAAAGCGCAAATGTAATTGGCATAAAAAAGGTCGGATCAACAGGGAGCAGAAGCAAGAATAATCCTGCTATGTCCGACCTGCAGGGTAACCAGGGCTGCCCTCTGAGGAAAATCGTGCAAAATATAGCGCAGAAAGGTGGAAAAACCTCAATAGATCTATTGTCCTCTGAGATTGACGGATTGACCACCATAGATCGGGCATCTGCAATCAAATCAATTCAAAGCACTCGCGGAAACAGGTATGTTCAGAGGATTGTTGCCCAGGCCAAGATGGCCGTTAGCCAGCCGGGAGACGAATATGAGCAGGAAGCGGATCAAACTGCGGCTAGAATTATGAATATGTCGGAGCCGGAAATTCACAGCAAGGTTGAAACTAAAGAGAAAAGAATGACTATGCCACCACGAAACAGGCTTACTTTGTTGCACTTAGAATCAGTGGTTCCGGGAGCTGGCCAGCCTCTGCCGGACCCGTCAAGGAATTTTTTTGAGCCCAGGATTGGACATGACCTGAGCCGAGTTCGGATACATACGGATGACAATGCGGCGGAATCTGCAAAGGCTATGGAGGCGAAGGCATACACAATCGGGCAGAATATAGTCTTCGATCCAGGGCACTACAGCCCAGAAACCTATGCAGGAAAGAGGTTAATAGCTCACGAATTGTCCCATGTTGTCCAGCAGGATTCTGGGCGAATTACCTCGCTTGTGCAGCGCGCGGAAAATCCATATCAGGGTCCACCTGATGATTTCAAACTTTCTTCGCCGCCGCTAGCGAATAATGAAAATTGGGAACCATACGATCCATATGATATGGAGCGCTCTTTTGGCCTCAACTATGATAAAGGCGAATTTGGAATATGCGTTGATAATAACTGTTCAAATGATTGCATGGGCCCATGGCTTGACAATGCAAGGCCTCAGCCAAAGGAAGAATCTGATGCAAAGAAAGCATGTCGCAAAGAGAATTGGAATGAATTTATGAATTACTGCTGCCCTCGCGGCAAGTATTACGATAAAAACACAAAGAGTTGCAGGATATATGGGGAATCTATAGATGATTTGAATAAAAAGATGAAAGATTTAGGTCCACTTCCGCCGAAGGAATATAATGATGCTCTGCTGCCTGAAGATGATAACAGAACGGTATAGCGTGTTTAACATCAATTTTGTCGAATTTATTTATGTTATTTTAAATATTAATTTAATCGAATTATATGTTTTGATTTGACTGCAATCTGAACGGAAGTGCAAATAATTCCATTCTTCACAGGATGAACTTCAGAATAGTGTTTCCGTTCCCTGATGATGCACAAAGGCTCAAGATCTGAACGAGCATGATGCCTAAAAGAGCGCTGCTGGCAATAATATCGATTAATAAAATCCTTTCCAGAACGGAACAAATTTCATCAAAAAAAATAAATAATAAAAATTTCAAATGCTGCGTTCTTAGATGCAGACGATTTTGGACCAATCGGATGAAGCAGGTCAGGGCTGCCACCAAGAGTGAGTATTAAAAGATGAAGACGCTAAACGGCCACAACGAGTTTTGGAGATATTATGATCTATTGCGGGGGGAAGTGAATGAGAACAAATGCAGAAAGCATAAATGAAGCTGGCATAAGAGAAAATAAGTCCGCGGGAAGCCGAAGCAACTGCAATCCGGTTGAGCAAGATAATCTGGAAAAGAATGAAGGTGCGCTCAGGACCATGATCCAAAATATGAATCGGAGGGAAGGCAAACTTTCATCAGATCGTTTTTCCCACGGGTTGGACCAGCTTTCTTCTTCAGATCGTGCAACCGCGATATTGGCTCTTCAAAGTACTCACGGAAATAGGTATGTTCAGCTAATCGTATCTCAATCCAATCTTGGAGCAAAAGAAGGTAATGATGATGACGCAGATATTCCTTCAATTGAAATTTTTGGATCTGCCGTTCGATCAATTAGAGGAAGAGGCGATCCACTACCAGATCAAACACGGAATTATTTTGAACTAAGATTCGGTCATAGCTTTAGCAAAGTCCGAGTTCATGCCGACGAAAAAGCTGCAAAATTAGCGAGCTTTGTTAATGGCCGGGCATTTACTGTAGGAGATGATGTGTTATTCGGCGCCAAAGAGTATTCACCGTTAACCTCTTCAGGGCACCGTTTGCTTGCTCATGAGTTAGCTCATGTTGTACAAAATGATCGGTCGGGTAATGAAATAGATCCCACTAAAATAAATCCAAAAAACCATCCTAGCGAAGTACAGGCCAGAGAAGCCGTTAAACCGGGGCTGATTCCAGCGCTCGATGTTGCTCCTATAGGTCTGGCGTTGGAGGAAGATGCCACTTCTATTCCAGAAGATACGATAAAAGGCAGCCCTTTCGAATTGGATACAATACAAGGCAAAGGGAATGATCCAGCATCATTGAGACTCAACGTAGGTGGCCCAAATGGTGATATCAGCAAAGGAAGAGACATTAAAATGGCGGATGTAAAGAGAGGCATGGCGAGCACAATAACTAGATCATTGGTCTATCTCCAAATTTTTCAATCTGAAATTATGATGGCAATCACTGACTTTAAGAGCACTGCTCAATCTCAGATTGAAGCTCTGCCGGGTGATCCATCCGATTATTGGGGTCTTTTGCCACTACTCGCGGGAGCTGTTCTAGCTGGCATAGCAGTTTCTTGTCCAGCATTTGGTATTGGATCCATAATCATCGGAACGCTTGCAGCAGGAGGGCAAACAGTAGCTGTGGCTAAGGTCAAGGAAGGTCGAGGAGATTTAAAAAGAAGTGCAATTGAGGGATTAAATGCTTTTGCTATTAGCGAGAACAACAAGCAGACCACAATGATTGCCAGAATAGGAAATGACTCATTGCCAACTCAGTTGACAAATTTGGCCGCTTCTGATCCGAATGTGTTAGAAATGTTGGAATTAGGAGGCGATCTTGAGATTGATACCATTATAAGAATGCTGGGCGTACCCGATCGAAATACAGAATCTCCTTATGGCACAGTGCTCACGGCACTTATGGTTTCATTTAGTGAATGGCTTTCAACACAGCAGTATCAAAAAGGAATGACTAAATCGGAGCGTATGATTTCGGAATTCGCTCCAGGGAGTGAATCATTCGAAGAGATGCATTCACAGATAAAGGTTGCTAGAGACGCATCTAAGGATAAAGCTCGTGAAATGGCGGAAAAACATAATGAAGGCAGGAGAAAACCATTCTATGAATAGATATCCTACGCTGCGAAAGATCTGTATTAATCAAATCCATCTCCATGAGGCAAGCTCGCATGGGACAATACATCTGGATTAGCCTTTTGGATTCTCAGCAGACCTAAATACACATACATACACAGGTAACGTTCATGCCCACGAGGACAATCAGCATAACCGACGAAGCATACATGAGGCTAAAAAGCCTGAAAGCCTCGGAGAAGGAGAGCTTTTCGGATGTGATCCTGAAATACTACCCTGCTAGAAAGAAGCTTTCTGCTGTCCTGGCTGAGATGGGCTTGAACCGAGATTGGCTGATTCAATCGAGAACGCATCCATAGAGATGCGCCAGGCTAAAATGTGTGAGGCTGAACTCTGATTGCCTTGGACACCGTCTTAATTGTGGATTTATTGAGGGGCGAGCAAAAAGCCCAAGAGATGCTCATCCTCCGAGACGAGGGTGGCGAACCCATTTCCACTACGTAAATCAATGTCCTGGAGCTATACGATGCGTCTTCCTTTCAAAAAAATTCGCTGAGAACCTCGGGGGTTTGAGCGCAATGCTGGATCAGCTTTTAGTGCTCGATCTGAATGATGATGCCTATGAGATCTTCGGTGCCCTCTCCCCCCTGGCTCAGATCCTCTGGAAAGCCGGTGGGAGCTTCAATGGCTGAGAGTTGTGCATATTGAGTTCGACATTTGGCTAGATGAATCCAATTGCCTGGGCCCTTGGATAAAGAAAAGATGCCAGGCATTCGCCGCGCTCTTCACTCATTCGTTCTTTGCCGCCGGCAGTTCGTCCACCCCGCAGGCAGCGATCTT